>JACCRH010000258.1 GCA_013813675.1 Gemmatimonadales bacterium | reverse complement strand
ACGCTTCCCGACCGCGCTCTCACCCGGCCAGGATTGCCGCGCGAGCGTCTGGTTGACGACTACCACCGCGGGCGCATCCCACCGGTCGCGCGGGGACATATCGCGGCCCTGCGGCACCGGGATCTGCAAGGTGGCGAAGTAGCCCGGGGTGACGACGTTGAATTCGGCGCTCGGCCGGGTCTGCGGGTCGAGGAACGGTCGGCCCTCCACCAGGAACCGGTATCGCGCGCCGATCCGGCCCAACGGCAGGTAGCTCACCGCCGCGGCCGCGGTCACGCCGGGCAGCGCACGGGCCCGCTCCACCAACTCCTGGTAGAACGCGATGACTCGGGCGGTGTCGGGAGTGGCCCGGGGCAGCGAAAGCTGCGCCGACACCACGCGCTCGGGATTGAATCCGGGGTCCACGGACTGCAGTCTGCGAAGACTCTGCACCATGAGGCCGGCGCCGATGAGCAGGAAGAGCGCGAGCGCGATCTCGGCCACGACCAGGAGGCGCCGGGCGCGCTGCCGCTCGACGCCGCCCGAGCTTCGCCCGGTCTCCCGGAGCGAGGTCTCCGCGTCCGGTCCGCCGGCCTGGAAGGCGGGAAGCAGCCCGAACACCAGGCTGCTGATGATCGACACTCCGAGCGTGAAGCCGAGCACGGTGCCGTCGAGCACCACGCCCTCGCCCACGGGAAGAACTTCGGGGCCCAGCGCGAGCAGCGCGTCCACGCCCCACGCCGCCAGTACCAGCCCGAGCGCGCCGCCGAACAGCGCGATCAGGACGCACTCGGTCAGCAACTGGCGGACCAGCCGCCACCGTCCGGCGCCGAGCGCGGTCCGGATGGAGAGCTCGCGGCGGCGCGCCGCGCTGCGGGCCAGCATCATGTTGGCCACGTTGGCGGAGGCGATGAGCAGGACGAAGCCCACCGCGCCGAGGAGCACGAGGAGCGTCGGCCGGACATTCTCCACCAGTGACTCGTGGAGCGGTGCGAGGGCGACGCCCCAGCCCATGTTGGTGGCGGGATATTCACCGCCGAGCCGCCGAGCCAGCACTTTGAGACCAGCCGCGGCGCCGTCGAGAGCCATCCCGGGACTCAGCCGACCGATCACCAGGTAGCCGTGGAGTCCGCGATTGTCGAGAATGTCGGGGGTGTCGTGCGAGACCGGGATCCACACCTCCGCCCGCTCGGGATAGTCGAACCCGGCCGCCGCCACCCCGATGACGGTCAGGCTGCGGCCATCCAGCGCAAGGCTCCGGCCCACGACGTCGCGTTCACCACCGAAGTGGCGCTGCCAGAGCCCGTGGCTGATGACCGCCACGCCGTCCGCTCCCGGGCGATCCTCGCCCTCCGCGAAATAGCGGCCCAGCACGGGGGCGATGCCCAGCGTCCGGAAGAAGTCCGCGCTCACCAGCGCCCCGGCGACGCGCACCGGCTCGGCGTCCCCGGCCAGGTTGAAGTCCAGATTCCTGAAGAGCGCCAAGGACTGGAAGGCTCCGGCTTCCTTGTGCCAGTCGATGAAGTTCGGGTAGGAGACCGTGTTGGGGCTTCCGTCCGGGCGGACTTCCTCGATCCGCACCAACCTCGCCGGATCCTCATACGGGAGGGGACGGAGCAGCACGGCGTTCACCACGCTGAAGATCGCCGTGTTGGCGCCGATCCCCAGCCCCAGCGTGAGCACCGCGATCGCGGTGAAGACCGGGGAGCGGCCAAGCTGTCTGAGCGCGTAGCGCAGGTCGCGCCACATCTGATCCATCATTCGGTCCTCAGCGAGATCATGGGATCCACCCGGGTGGCCCGGCGCGCCGGAAGCCAGGTGGCTCCCAGCGCCACCAAGCCGAGCAGCAATGCCACCGTCAGGTAGGTCAGCGGGTCCTGCGCCGTGATGCCGAAGAGCTGACTCGCGAGCACCCGGCTCAGCACCCAGGCGCCGAAGAGCCCGGCGGCGAGCCCGATGACCACCAGGCGCATGCCCTGCGCGATCACCAGCCGCAGCACGTCCGACCCGGCGGCTCCGAGGGCCAGGCGAATCCCGATCTCGTGACGCCGCTGGGTGGTGGCATAGGCCATGACGCCGTAGATGCCGATGGCGGAAAGAATCAGCGCGATCGTCGCGAAGAGCGTGAGCAGCACCAGGGAGAAACGCCGCTCGGCGCTGGCGTTGGCGATGAGCCGGTCCATGGACATCACCGAGAACACCGGCTGTTCCGGGTCGGCCGAGCGGATGGCCCGAGTCACGGCCGCGGCGTGCGATTCCGGGTCGCCCGACGTACGGACGATCATCGCCATCTCCTGTCCGGCGTTGGTCCGCGCCGACAGGTAGAACTCCTCGACGGGCGGCTCCTCCAGCCCCATCTGCCGGACATCGCCCACCACCCCGCGGATGGTGAGCCACGGCCCGTCGGGCCCGAACGCCTGGATCCGCCGGCCGATGGGATCCTCGTCGGGAAAGTATTTCTCACCCATGGTCCGGTTGATGACCGCCGTCCCCGCGGAGGCGGAGTCCGCCAGCTCGGAGAGACCTTCGCCCCTGAGGATGGGGATCTGCATGGTCTCGAAGTAGCTCGGGGTCACCAGACGGTACTCCGCGATCGGGGGCGGCTCGTCGGGAGGCGGGGTTCGGCCTTCGATGGTGAAGCGGGCGTTACTGCGGCCGCGGAGCGGCAGCCGGTTGGTGAGTGCCACGCTCTCCACGCCGGGCACCTGGCGGACCTGCGTGACCGCCCGTTCGTAGAAGGCGAGCCGCTGCTCCTGAGTGAAATAGCGGCCTTTGTCCGGCTGATTGGGCCAGGGCAACCAGACCTGCAGGGTGAGCAGGCCGTCGGGATTGAACCCGGTCTCGACTGCGAGCAGTCGCTCGAAGCTTCGGAGCAGCAGCCCGGCGCCGGCCAGCAGCATCAGCGCGATGGCAACCTCCGCCACCACCAGCGCGCTCCGGACCCGGGCCCGCGGCGCGCCGGCGCTGGAGCCGCGGCCGGCATCCTTCAGCACCGACTGGAGGTCGGGCCGGGTGGTCTGCAGCGCGGGAATGAGCCCGAAGCCAATCCCGGTGACGAGCACCATCACCGCGGTAAAGCCGAGCACGTTCCAGTCCACCCCGATGTCCCGGGCCCGCGGCAGGTGTTCGACGGCGAGCCGGCCGAGCGCTTCGGTGCCCCACACGGCGAGCGCCAGACCCAGCGCTCCCCCGATCACGGCGAGCAGCAGGCTCTCCGTCAGGAGTTGGCGGATGAGGCGCGCGCGCCCGCCACCCAGCGCGGTCCGGATGGCGATCTCTCGATCCCGGGTCGTCGCCCGCGCCAGCAGCAGGTTGGCCACGTTGACACAGCCGATCAGCAGCACGAAGCCCACCGCGCCGAGCAGCACGAGCAGCGCCGGACGCACGTCGCCCACCACCCGCTCGGCGAGCGGAGCCGCCTCCACCCGCCAGCCAAGACTGGGCAGGTAGGTGTCGGGGTAGCGCTCCGCCAGACGTCCGCGGAGCACCTCGAACTGCCGGTTGGCCTGGTCGATCGTGGCGCCCCGGGTCAGGCGGCCGAACAGCTCGAACACCCGCATGCCCCGGAAATTGATGAAGTTGGAGTCGGTGTTGGCCAGCTCCATCGGCGCCCACAGCTCCATCGGCGACGCGCCGCTCTCGACCGGGTGACGAAAGCCCCTCGGCATCACCCCGATGATCGTCATCGGGTCGTCGTCCAGCCTCACGGTCTTTCCGACCACGTCGCGGGCGCCGCCGAATCGGCGCTGCCACAGGTCCCACGAGATCAGGGTGACGTACCCGATGCGGCCGCCGTCATCTTCGGCGGTGAACTCGCGTCCCAGCGCCGGCGCCACGCCGAGCACCGAGAAGTAGTTGCTGGAGACCCCGGCGGCCTGGATCCGCTCCGGATCGCCGTGCCCGGTGAGGTTGATGTTGATCGGCCACACCGCCGCGATGTCCTGCAGGGCGGGCACTTCGCGCCGGTAGTCGAGATACTCCGGGGCGGAAGAGGGAAGGTTCGTGGCGCCGCGGGCCTCGAGCGCGGAGCGGACCGACACCAGCCGCTCCGGTTCCCGGTAGGCCAGCGGCCGCA
>JACCRH010000252.1 GCA_013813675.1 Gemmatimonadales bacterium | reverse complement strand
ACCGATCGGTCAGGACGCGCGACTTTCCCGGCCGGCCACCGGAGTCTCGGGTTCGGCTTCAGGCTGGGGACTGTGCAGACGAAGGGTCTTCACCCGGCGCCCTTCCATCTCCGCCACTTCGAGGGTGTGTCTTCCGGCGGGCACCCGGTCGCCCGGACGGGGCAGGCGGCCCAGCTGGCCGAAGACGTAGCCGCCGATGGTGGTGTAGTCGGTGTCGTCGAGATTCTCAGCGTACTCGGAGTTGAACTCGGAGATCGGCATCGCGCCGTCGAGCTGCGGCGCGCCCGCCGGACGGGCTTTGACCTGGGGATCGTATTCGTCGTAGATCGGGCCCACGATCTCCTCCAGCAGGTCCTCCATCGTCACCAGGCCCGCGGTGCCGCCGTACTCGTCCAGCACCACGGCCAGGTGGGTCTTGAGCCGCTTCATGTCCGCCAGCACGTCCTCCACCTCGCGGGTGCCGGGCACGAACAGGGGCGGCCGCATGATCTCGCGGACCGTCCCGCCGGGTTTCGCGCGCAGCGCGGCCAAGATGTCCTTGGCGTGCACCACGCCGCTGATCTCGTCCAGCGAGTCGGCGAAGACGGGGTAGCGCGAGCGGCCGGCGGCGGCGACCTCGTCCGCCGCGCGCTCGACCGGCAGGTCGGCCTGGAGCGCGATCATCTGCGTCCGTGGCGTCATCACTTCCTGGGCGGTCTTTTCGCTGAACTCGAAGACCCCCTCGAGCAATCGGGCGTCCTGCTTGAGCAGGCTGCCGCCTTCGGTGCTCTGCTCGACCAGCATCCGGATCTCCTCCGGCGAATGGAGCCGCTCGGTCTCTCCGGGCGGATTGATCCGGATGAGCCGCAGCAGACGGTTGGAGGTACCGTTCAGGATGGTGATGGGGAGGGCCATGATCCAGGCGAAGCCCATGAGCGGCGCCGCGACCCAGCCACTCACCGCCTCGGGATACAGCAGGGCCAGGGCCTTCGGTACCAGCTCGCCGAGGATGATGTGGAGGACCGTGATGATGCTGAACGCCACGATCGATGCCACTGTGTGGGTGGCCACGGCGGCGGCCGGCGCCGGAAGCCAGGCGAAGATCTCATCGATGAGGTGTGCCAGCGCCGGCTCGCCGATCCAGCCCAGGCCCAGCGAGGCCAGGGTGATGCCCAGTTGGGTGGCCGAGATGTAGCGGTCGAGCGATTGTACGGCACGGCGGGCCAGCCTAGCTTTGCCGTCGCCGGCGCGGGCCTGCTCATCGAGGCGGGTCTTTCGCGCTCCCACCAGCGCGAATTCGGCCGCCACGAAGAAGGCGTTGGCCAGCACCAGGATGACGACCGCGCCCAGGCCGAGGAGGATGGACGGTGACTCCGCAGGTTCCATACGATTCAACTGTAACGACGATGCGGTCTTACCGCGAGATAGCGGAATGATCCGCCGGATCGCGGTGCCTCCTTTCGAGGCGCTGGACGCTCTGCTGCCGCCGCGAGGCGGCGCCGACCCCGCCACCCGCGAGACCGTCGCCCGAATCCTGGACGACGTGCTCCGCAGAGGGGACGACGCCGTTCGGGAGTATACCAGCCGGTTCGACGGAGTGGATCTCGCTCCTGCAGCCTGGGAGCTCGACTCCGCCGCGTGGCAGGGTGCGCTGGATAGGATAAATCCCACCCTTCGCGCCGCGCTCGCGCGGGCGGTGGATCGGGTGCGTGAATACCACCAGCATCAGCGGGAGGACGGATTCCGGCTCGCCGGGGACGATGGCAGCCTGGTGGGGATGAAGGTGACGCCGGTGGACCGGGTGGGTCTCTACGTGCCGGGAGGCAAGGCCTCGTATCCCTCGTCGGTGGTGATGAACGCGGTCCCCGCGCTGGTGGCGGGAGTCCAGGAGATCGTGGCGGTGGTCCCACCCCAGGGAGTGACCGACCTGGTGCTGGCCGCCTGCGCCCTTTCGGGGGTGACGCGCATCTTCCGCATCGGCGGCGCCCAGGCGGTGGCCGCGCTGGCGTTCGGGACCGCGACCGTGCCCAGGGTGGATAAGATCGTGGGGCCGGGCAACCGGTGGGTGGCGGAGGCCAAGCGGCAGGTGACCGGCCAGGTGGGCATCGACATGATCGCCGGGCCGACCGAGATCCTCATCATCGCCGACGGAAGCGCCCTGCCCACCCGGGTCGCGGCGGATTTGATCGCCCAGGCCGAGCACGACGAGGACGCCACCGGCTGGTGCGTCACCACCGAGGCCGGTCTGGCCGACGCGCTTCCGGCCGCGTTGGAGTCGGCGCTCTCCCGCGCACCCCGCGGGGCCATCGCCCGGGCGGCACTGCAGCGAAACGGCCTGCTAGTCGTGGTGCCGACCATGCGGGAAGCGATCGAGGTGGCCAACCGCCGGGCCGCCGAACACGTGGAGATCCTGGCGGAAGGGGCGGAGCGGATCGCCCGCGGCGTCCGGCATGCCGGCGCCATCTTCCTGGGTGACCACACCCCCGAGCCGGTGGGCGACTACCTGGCAGGCCCCAGCCACGTGCTCCCCACCGGCGGGACCGCCCGGTACGCTTCCCCGCTCGGAGTGTACGACTTCGTCAAGCGCACCACCGTCATCCGGTATTCCCCCGAGCGGCTGGCGGCCGACGCCGACGCGATCATCGCCCTGGCGGAGGCGGAAGGACTGTACGGGCACGCGGAGGCGGTGCGGATGCGAGTCAGGATACCGGTATGACGCCGTTGCCCCGCCTCAAGTGGGTGCTGGCGCTCACCACCGTCTTCATGTTCGTCGAGGCGGTGGGAGGGTGGATCTCGGGGTCACTCGCCCTTTTGGCCGACGCGGGGCACATGCTCACCGACGTCGGGGCGCTCAGCCTCTCCCTTCTCACCGCCTGGGTCGCCCAACGGCCTCGGGACGAGAGCAAGACCTACGGCTACCTGCGGTGGGAGATCCTCGCGGCCCTGGTGAACGGTGCGGCGCTCTTCGGCATTGCCGCCTGGGTGGTGGTCGAAGCGGTCCAGCGGATCCAGGACCCCCAGCCGGTCCGGACCGACGTTTTTCTGGCCGTCGCCAGCGCCGGCCTGCTGGTCAACCTGGCCAGCCTGGCGGTGCTCCACTCCGCGCGGGAAGGAAGCCTCAACCTGCGGGGCGCCTACCTGCACGTGCTGGGCGACGCGCTGGGCTCGGTCGGCGCGGTGGCCGCGGCGGGGATCATCGCGCTCACCGGCTGGACCCCGGCCGACCCGATCGTCTCCATTCTGCTCTCCGTCCTCATCCTGGTGGGGGCGGCGCGCCTGGTGCGGGAGAGTACCGACATTCTGCTGGAGTCGGTGCCGCGGCACGTCTCCATGGCGGAGGTGCAGCGCCGCATGGTCGCGGTGCCCGGCGTCGCGGCGGTCCACGACCTGCACGTCTGGACCGTCACCAGCGGAATGATCGCGATGAGCGGGCATGCCGTGGTGCCCGACCTGGAGGCCCACCCGGGGGTCCTGGAGGGGATCCGGGCCGAGATGTCACGCATGGGCATCGGACACGTCACCATACAGCTCGAGGTCGAGCACGGCTGCGAGGGCTGCGACGACGCCGGGGAGTCGGCCCCGATTGCCCACTGGGGGCGCCCGGCCCACGACCCCCATCACGGGCACCGCCATTGAGCGCTCGGGGCGGGCTCTCGCACTCTCTTGCGACATCCGATGGCGTTGTCTATATATGCGCCCCGGAGGCCCGGGGTCCGGGCCTCAACCGTTCCCAATCCCGGTGGAGTTCAGGAACCCTCGTTGATTCGTAACCTCGCCATCATCGCTCACGTCGACCACGGCAAGACCACTCTGGTGGATCAGATGCTGCGGCAGGCTGGAGCTTTCCGCGTCAACCAGCAGGTGGAAGAGCGGGTGATGGACTCCAACCCGCTGGAGCGCGAGCGGGGCATCACCATCCTCGCCAAGAACACCGCGGTGCGCTGGGAGGGCACCAAGATCAACATCGTCGACACCCCGGGCCACGCGGACTTCGGCGGCGAGGTCGAGCGAATCCTGCGCATGGTAGACGGGGTCCTGATCCTGGTGGACGCGGCGGAGGGGCCCATGCCCCAGACCCGGTTCGTCACCCGGAAGGCGCTGGCGCTGGGGCTCCGGCCCATCGTCGCGATCAACAAGATCGACCGGTCCGACGCCGAGCCGCTTCGGGTGCACGACGAAGTGCTGGGCCTGTTCATCGACCTGGAGGCCACCCACGAACAGCTCGACGCTCCGTTCCTCTATACCTCGAGCCGGGCCGGCACTGCCACGGCGGATCTGGGCCGGCCCGGCACCGACCTGAGGCCGCTCTTCCAGTCGATCCTCGACTACGTGCCGGAGCCCAAGGGCGATCCCGAGGGGCCGTTCCAGATGCTGGTCTCCACCCTCGACTTCTCCAGCTTCCTGGGCCGGATCGCCATCGGTCGGATCGAGCGGGGCCGGGTAAAGGTGGGCGACCAGGTGTCACTGCTGCCGCTGGGCGAGCCGGGGCTGGTGCAGGACGAAGGTTACGAGCGGAACCGGGTCACCCGACTCTACACCTTCGATGGGCTCAACCGGGTGGAGGTGGAGGCGGTGGACGCGGGAGACATCGTGGCGCTGTCCGGCTTCGAGACGATCGAGATCGGACGGACCTTCACCGCGGTGGACCATCCCGAGCGGCTGGCGGGCATCGCGGTCGAGGAGCCGACCATCTCGGTGGACGTGATCGTGAACAACGGTCCCTTCG
>JACCRH010000242.1 GCA_013813675.1 Gemmatimonadales bacterium | reverse complement strand
CCGATCGGCGCGATACTTGGCGACGTACTCGGCCAGGGCGCGGGCGTAAAGCTCGCTGCGGCTGACCTTCATCCGCTTGGCGAGGGCGTCGCCGGCGCGGAAAAGGTCATCGGGGAGAGAGATGGCTGTCTTCATACCACAGTATAACTCCGGCGCTCCTCGCCCGCAAGCGACCTGCCCCACGCATGCAGCCGACGGGCCAACGGTGTCCCGAGCTCCGCGCGGGCGCTTCGTCCCCTTAGCACGAAGCGGAGACGTTGGCTTGTGTGGGTGCGGACACGATCGCCCGCGGCTTCCATGAGAAGGTTTGTCTGTCACGGCCGCCGTGGCGGCCGTCCGCCCGCGCTCCCCGACTCGCTTCCATCCGCACTCTGGTAGGCGCGCCCGGCGCCTGGTGCACGTGGCGATCCGCCCCGGGGCTGCTATTGGATGCGCGAGCTCCGTCCGTCTGGCTCTCAGCGGCGGTCGCAGTCTCCCGATCAGGCGGTGGAGCGCCGGCGGCTCGGCCGGTGGTCGACCGGTCGCGTCGTCCCTCCGCTCTCAGGCGGCCGCGCGCAGCGGCTGATAGACGGCGCCACTGACCCAGACCGGTGCAGGAGCGTGGCGAGCTTGCGGGCCACGGCGACCACCGGGCGTTTCTTGGGGTTCTTGCCCCCCCGCGCCGCCAAGCGGAGTCCCCAGCGCCGGAGGTCGTGGGTGCCGACCTCGAGGACGATCCGCCGCTCGGTCGCGACCACCTGGCCCTCGCATCGAGGGCGCGCAGAGCACCGTGGAGCGATCGCCGCGATCGAGACCCACGGTTAGCTTGGGAGGAACCATCCGCGCGCTCATCATGGGGCCAACCTCTGGGCTGTGGGCGGTACGCCCGGGCAGGGGTTTGGCGACCTCTGAACGGTAAGCCTGCCGCTCAAGAGGTTGGCCTTCTCATCCCAATCTGGTGCGCCAGTCGTTAGGAAGCCTGCAGACATTGCTCCTGCGTGAGGGGGACTGCGTGGAGTCACCGAAGCCTGTCCTGCTCTACGACGGTACCTGCGGATTCTGTGCTGAGAGCGTGCAGCTCGTCCTCCGGCACGATCGCCAAGGGACCCTCCACTTTGCGGCCCTCGACAGCACGTTAGGCCGTGCGGTTCTCGCGCGACACCCCGAACTCGCACTCGTGTATTCAGTGGTGTGGTACCAGCCGGCGCACGGCGGCGCAAGCGAACGACTTCTCACTCGGTCAGCGGCCGCTCTACGAGTTGCCCGGTACCTTGGAGGCGCTTGGCGTCTCGCCATGGTGGCGGGGCTCATTCCTCGAGTCTTCCGGGACTCACTCTACGACTTGGTCGCTCGCCATCGGCACCAGTTGGTTCCCGGCGGCCAGCAATGCCTGGTGCCGAGTCCGGACCAACGGGCCTGGTTTCTCACATGATTGCGAGTGGGCAAACCAGCGACATAGAGCGGCGTGGGCGGACAACTCGGGTTGAGTTCATTTGTGCGCCGGCCCGTCGCGTGCGGGCACCAACTTTGCTGGTCAGCGGTGCGGTGGTGCATGCCGTGATACGTTTGTGAACCAACTGGTAGGCTTCCTCACTCTCGGCATCTACACGCCGATGCACATCCGCGTGAGCTGCGCTCAGGCCGCGGGAACTACTGCCGGTGCGATGTTGACGATTCCTGCCGGCGCTGGCGGCGACGAGGTGCGCGCGACACTTAGGGGAGCCGCAGATCTGGCGGCCGTTGGGCAGGCGGTGGTCATGGTGCGGGTTTGAGCATAGAGCGCTGCTGAGGCGGGCGATCCCGCACGCCGGTGGTCGAGGAGTCGCCCAGGCAGTGATGGTGAACCCGGACCCTTCCCGGCTTCGTTGAACGCCCCGCCCCGGTCACCTCACCGGGGCGTTTCGCTGTCCCCAACTCCCATCGTCCCAACCGCTTGACATGCGGGTTGACGCTCGGCTGCGCACCCGGGCGTACTATGCCGTCGTCTTGCCGAGCCCAGGAGCTAGATGCCCCCCATCGAGTCCGACATCCCGATCGATCCGGCCGGACGCTTCGAGTATTTCATGCTTCGAGTCGTTCGGGGAGAAGAAAGCGCGCAGGCCATCGCCGGCCAGGTCGAGCGGCTCGGCACCGGAGAGAAGCGCCGGTTCGAGAGTGGCGGGGAACTGCTCGCCCTGGTGACCGGGTGGCCGGCCGCCGCTGTCGGTGGCAGCTAGGGCCCTCCAGGCCCGCTCATGGGAAACCGAGGTCTTACGTCAAGTGGAGGTCGTATGCGCGGTGTTCGCAACATGACATCACTCGTTTCGCTGTTGCTCGGCGGCACTGTCGGTGTCGCTGGCGCCCAGTCCTCGTCCACGTCACCCAGGCACGACTCTTCGGCCACGGTTCAGCATGTCGCCGCCGAGCCGACCGATGACACGCTCGGCGTCCCGGGAGATTCGATCGAGAAGAAGAAGGGCGGCGGTCTCTTCGGGAAGGTAAAGAACGTGGCCAAGAACAAGGTCGTGCAGCAGGTCGCCAAGGTCGCCGCCTGCACCATGCTGCCGGGCGGTCAGGTAGTGGCCGGAGCGATTGATGCGGCCGCCAACAAGGATGCGGTGGGCGCGGCGGCGGGTGCGGCCACGGGCTCGACCTGCATGCCCGGCATGGGTGGGGCCGGCGCAATGGCCGGCGGCGCCCTGGCCGGTGGCGCGATGCCGGGCGGCGCCCTGGGTGGCGGCGCGATTCCCGGTGCCGCAGGACTGGCCGTCGCCGCGGGCGGCCAGCCGGGCGGGATGGACCCAGCCACGATGGCCGCCTACAACGCGCAGATGATGGCGATGATGCAGGTGTCCATGGCTCGGATGGGGCAGGCGGGGCAGATGCCGGAGATGCCCGGGAGCGCCCAGCCGGGCAACATGGCGGGGCTCCCGACCGAGGGAGAGAGTCAGCCGCTGGAGCTGGCGTCCGATCTGGTCAAGGAACTGCGGAAAGGTAAATCCACCGTCAGGCACATCGACTGGGTGGCGGGAACGCCCTCCCTGTCGACCGCCGGCAGCGCGGCATTGACGGAGGCCATCGCCGCCATCGCCGCGGCCATGCGGGAAGCCGGCGGCGCCTACCGGCTCGATCTTTACCTCGATAAGCGATACGACGAGACCGCGGCCCAGTCCCTGGGACCGCAGCGACTCTCGACGGTGCAGATGGTGTTTCTCAACACCAGCGGCGCCGGCAATCCCGCCGCGATTCCGCAGTTGGGCAAGATCAAGCGCGGCGGTGATCCCCGGCTCGAGATCGTCAAGGTCGACTGAGTCGGCGCCGGGCATCTTCAACGGCAGGAAGTGTCGAGTCGAAGGGCTCCGCCGACCAGTCCGCCAGGAACTTCTGGTAGCGGAGCCGTGCGCGGTCCGGCCGGCCCGCACTGTCCCACGCTCGGGCGGCGAGATAGTTGCCCAGCTCGATGACGACGTGCCCGTCCCAGTCGATGCCTCGATCGGCGGCGAGCGAATCGTAGCGTTGGGCGGCCTGGGCCGGGCTGCCCGCGGCGGCTGCCGCGAACGCCGCCGACTCCTTTGCGTCGGTGGTGGGGTCCAGGGCCAGCGCCTGCTCGATCGCCCCCCGGCCCTCGAGGGTCTCTCCGGCCGCCAGGAGAACCTCACCGCGCGCGATCAGGAGCCGGGCTCGAGCCGGGTCGGATACCGCGGTCGTCTGCGACTGAAGCCGGGCCAGCAGTGAGGCCGCTCGGGGCGTCGCGCCTGCCCGGGCGAGCAGCTTGACCGCGTGGGCCACGACCTCGTATGGCAGCGGGGTAGCCGCCGCGTATCGCTCCACCGCGGCGAGATCGGAGAGCGGAGCCGCCGTATCCCCCCGCGTCATTCCCACGGCAGCGCGCAGCAACAGCCCGACCGCCGCGCCGAGCGTGTCGCCGGTCGCCGTGCTGCCGGTGACCGCGTCGTCCAACAGCTCGCTCGCGCGGGCGAAGCGTCCGCCGTTCGCCTCCAGCAGCGCCATGGAGCGGAACGCGGCGGCGCGCTCCTCAGGGGTCCCCGCAAGCCGCGCCCCGTAGGCGGCGCGCGCCTCCGCCACCCGTCCCAGACGGGCCAGCACGGCGCCGTACTCGTGATTCACGTAGGGATGCCGCAGGATCGCCGGATCGGCGGCGAATGCCTGTTCGTACTCCTTGACCGCCTCCTCCAGCCTTCCCACGCGGGCTACGACGGTGGCCCGATTGATCAGCAACGGCACCTCGGACCCGCCCGACATTCTGACTCTGGCGCTGTCATAGGCTTCGATGGCCGCGGCGAACTGCCGGTCGAAATAGAGCAGTTGGCCGAGGGTCTGCCACGGATTGGAGGCTTTGGGGTTTCGCTCGATGAGTGCTCGCGCGCAGTCGATCGCCGTAGGCCAGTCCTCCAGCGCGTTGGCGACGTCCAATCTGGCTTTGAGGCTTTCTCCGGGCGGCAGACCGGCGAGAGCGCGAATGGCGGCGGAGGCGTGCCGCTCCGCCGCCCGTTGGTCGTACGCGAACCAGTAGAGGTAGGCCAACAGCGCTTCCGCCGACGCGAAAGCCGTGTCGATGGCGACGGCGCGGAGCAACATGGTGTGGGCCGGCTCGCCGAGGTTGGTGAGGCGCTCCCCCGAGGCATACAGCCGGAGCGCCTCCAGCGACGTGGTGGTCACCGCCGGCAGCGGATCCGGACGCGGCACGAGAGTCACAGCCGACGACACCTCTCGCTCCGCTGATTCGGCCACCCGCTCTACGGTTGACGGGACCTGCGCGTCTCCCTGGGTTTCCTGCTCCGAGCCACCGAAGGTCTCACCGTTGGCGGGATTCTCGAGCCGGTAGCCCACCCGCAGTCGTCCGCGACTCCGTCCGACGGTGGGAATCAGCAGCATGCGCACCCCCGCGCGCGCGGCGACCTCACGGGCCGTAGCCTTGTCGGGAACGGCCAGCGTGTCGGTCCGCCGCATGCGGACCAGCGTACCCTGGACCAGGGAGGGCGGGGGAGTCCTGCTGGAGAGCGCCTGCTCGAGCGCCGTGACGAACAGCTTGGCCGTGACCGAGTCATCGGCGGACGAGCCGGAGGTCATGTCGGGTGCGGTGATCAACACCTGCCGCCGGTCGGGTGGCCCCGCCGGGGACGGCAGGATGAGGTGACGGATCGCCAGGAACCCCAGCGCCACGGCCAACAGGCCACCAGCGACGCCAACCGCGAGGCGCGTCCGGCGCCGCGGGGCGTCCCCTGGTGCACGACCGACCGTCAGGTCCCGCTCTCGCCGGGCCGCCTCCTCGAGGATGGCTCGGCGCACCAACTGATGGTGAAACTGGTACCCGCCGCCCGGTGGCGGCGCGGCGCGCAACAGTCGGCGGGCCATCAACTCGTCCCGTCCGGCGTCGAACCGGTCGCCCGACAGGTTCGTGGCCGCACGCACCGCGGTCTCTCCCGCCACCGGCCCGAGCCGGGCCACGGTTTCGGCAACGATCCGCGCCTCGTCGCTCAGACGGCCGGTGCGGCGTTCGATCATCGTGCGAAGGCTGCCGGACAGCGGGACCGACCAGCGCTCCGGGTGCCCCAGGGTCCAGGCGCCCCGTTGGCCAACGGCGAGCACGCCTTCATCCACCAGCGCCGCGGCCAGCTCTATGGTGTAGAGTGGATTTCCGCCGGCTTCCTCGTGCAGCCGGGTGGCCAGGGTGTGCCGTTCAGCGGCAGGGAGCACGAGCATAGAAGCGACCAAGGCCTCGACCTCCGTCGCGGTCAGCGGCGGAAGTTTGAGCCGTCGGGGGCGGCTCCCGGCCGCGAGGCCGGCCGGGACTGAACCGGAGCTGTCGTTCTCACCCACTGCCAGGACGATCAGTACCCGGCCCGCGGCGCTCCGGGTTATAGTGGCGATGGATGCCAGGGTAACGCCGTCGGCGCGCTCGACATCGTCGAGGAAAAGCAGGACCGGCCGCTCCTCCGACACCACCGAGAGCGCTTCCGCCGCGGCGCTATCCAAGCCCACCGGCGCGACCTCGAAGGCCGCGCCGGGGAAACGTTCACGCACGCCGGGGACGCGGGCAGCGATGGCCGCCAGTGTGGCCGGCGAGGCGCCGCCCAGTCCGGGCGCGGATCCCAGCCGGGTGAGCAGCGCGCTCGCCAGACTGTCTTCCGCACCGGCGGCTCCAGCCGAGAGGGAGATCACCACCGCCGCGCCCGACGCCTCCGTCTGCCGGACGAACTCCTCGACCAGACGGGTCTTTCCGATCCCCGTCTCCCCTTCGACGACCACCACGGTGACATTCCCCGCGCGAGCCGCGTCCCACCCGGCGGCCAGCTCGGCCAGCGGTGCGCTCCGGCCGACCAGGTCCGGCGTGAAGAGCGCGGCAGACCCTGGCCGGTGTGAGTCCTGGGCCCGAGAGAGCTCGCGTTCGATTCGAAGCCCGAGTGCCTTCAGCTCGGCCGAGGGCTCGCGTTCCAGGTCCGATCGAAGGCGGGCCTCGAAGTTGGTGTACCTGACCCGGGCTTCGGACGCCCGCCCAGCGAGACGGAGCGTCTCGATCAGCCTGATGTGGCCCCGGTCGTCGTCCGGAAGGAATCGGGTCCACCGTTCCGCCCACTCCAGCGCCCGGTCCCATTCTCCTCGCCCCGAGGCCTCGGCCGTGAGCCGATCGAGCGCGAAGCCGAGCGATCGGCGGAGGACTTCTCGCTCGACCTCGAGCCACACCCGAAGCGACTCGCCGGCGGTTTCCTCCAGGCCGGCCAGGAAGTCGCCCTGCCACCACGACACCGCATCGTCCAGCCGCCCGGCGGCGATCGCCGCCTCGAACTCGCGGACATCGAGATCTACCGCATCGGGCTCCAGCCGGGCCTGGTCGGCGGCCGCCACCAGCCCTTCACCCACCACGCGTTTCAGCTCCAGCAGCGCCTGGCGGAGCGACTGGCGGGCGCGCGCCGCGTCGCGATCCTCCCAGAGCAGATCGGCCAGCTCGGCCCGCGAGACCGCTCGGGGCGACTTACGCGCCAGATAGGCCAGGAGGGCGAGGTCCTTCCGGCGGCCCGCCAGGTCGCTGGCCGCCCCCTCCAAGCGGGCTTCACCCAGGGTCCTAAGCAGCATCGGATCGAGGCCCGCAACAGCCGACGTTCCAAGGAGTTGACGCAGTCATTGACAGCCGGCTGCGAGGGCGCTCGTAGCTTGGCCACATCTTCGACGCCCCCGGGAAAAGATCGCCACGGTGAATGGGTCAACATGGCGGCCGGAAATGGGCGGAGCAAGCAGCCTCGGGGATCACCTGTCCGGAGAGCCAGCCATGCCTCGCAATCTGTCCGCCCTCGCCGCCTCGATCCTGTGCGGCCACCTGCTGGAGCCGGCGTACGAGCCGCCTGCCGACGTCTCGCCCGGCATGAGGCAGGAGCCGGTGAGAATAGGCCCCCCGGCCCCGCGTCTCACTGACATCGCCTCCTCTCAACCCCATCGCCCGTGAGGGCACGGAGCCTGACCATGCTCGCCCAGACTGTCGTCGGTCCCAGCATTCTCGCCGCTCTCGCGTTGCTGGCGGTGGTCCCGGCGCCCGCCGAGGCCCAGCGCCTGTCCCTGTCGCCCACGATCGGGCTCTACATCCCCACGACCGAGCTGGTGAAGGCCACCCAAGGCGAGGAATTCAAGCAGGAGATCGCGTTGTCGGTGGGCGGCCGACTCGGCATCACCATCAGTCCCCGCTTCGGGGTGGAGACCTCGGTGAGCTACGTGCCGAGTAATCTCCGGTTCACCTTCGACGACACCGAGACCACCACCGACGCCAATCTGCTGCTCGGCACCGTGCGGGCCACCTTCCACGCCATTC
>JACCRH010000239.1 GCA_013813675.1 Gemmatimonadales bacterium | reverse complement strand
GCTCTGGGGCTGGCTCCGCCCGACGCCGGCACCCGCGGTCAACCGGTTCAGCCTCTTCCTGCCGCCGGAGCAGGTGCTCCAGCCGGTGACCCAGTCGGGGAACCGGGTAGCGATCTCGCCGGACGGGAAGCGGCTGGTGTACGTGGGCCCGGCGGAACGCGGGGGCCGGCTCTGGCTTCGAGAGCACGACCAGCTCAGCTCCACGCCGATCGCGGGGACCGACGGCGCGGGGACGCCGTTCTTCTCGCCCGACGGCCGCCACGTCGGGTTTCTGGTCAACGGGACGAAGCTCCGGACGGTGTCGCTCGACGGTGGCCCGGTGCTCACGCTGAGCGACAGCGTGAACTCCACCGGCGGCGACTGGGGACCCGACGGGTACATCTACGTCGAGGTGGACTCGGGCATCGCCCGCCTGCGGTCGTCGGGCGGCACCACGGAGCTGCTCTACAACGCGCTGAAGCGGAAGGAGGTCGGCGCGGAGTGGCCGGTCCTCCTGCCCGGGGCCCGGGCGATGGTCTTCCGGACCCGGCGGGCGAACCAGGCGGCCACGGACTTCCAGATCGTGGTGATGAAGCTCCCGGACGGCGAGCCGAAGGTGCTCATGCGGGGGGTGTACGCCCGGTACTCACCGACCGGTCACCTTCTGGTCGCGACCGCGGACGGGAAGCTCCTGGCCGTGCCGTTCGATCCCGAGAAGCTGGAAGTGACCGGGTCGCCCAGCGGGCTGCTCGAGGGGATCGGGGTCGAGGGCACCGGGTTCGCCATCAATCTCGGCCTGTCGGAGAACGGCACGCTGGTGTACACGACCGGGGGCGCCACGGGGTCGCGCCGCCCGGTGTGGGTCAGCCGGGAGGGAGTCGAGAGCCCGGTGGATCCCGCCTGGCAGCCGCAGGGGATCATCGCCAACTTCGCCCTCTCGCCGGACGGCAAGGCGCTGGCCGTGGACGTCGTCCAGAACGGCATCAACACCGTCTGGGTCAAGCAGCTCCCGGCCGGACCCTACTCCCGGCTCACCTTCGGCGATAGCGGGAACATGCGCCCGACCTGGTCGGCCGACGGGCGCTCGGTCGTCTACCTGGCCGACGTGACCAACACCGGCGGGACGCCCACGATGCGCCGCGCCGACGGCACCGGCAGCGCCCGAACGCTCCTCCCCCCTGGGCCGACGTGGGGACAGGCCCTCCAGACGCGCGACAGCCGCTGGCTGGTGCTCAGGAGCTCGTTCTTCGGCACGGGCAAGGGCAACATCTTCGGCGTACGGATGGGAGATACCACGCTGGTGCCGCTGGCCAGCAGTCCCGCGACGGAAGGCGACGCGGGGGTGTCGCCGAACGGGCGCTGGCTGGCGTATACGTCGGAGGAGTCGGGGGTGTTCGAGATCTACGTGCGTCCCTTCCCCGACGCCGAGTCGGCGCGGTGGCAGGTGTCGGCGGCAGGGGGCAGCGATCCGGTGTGGTCCCGGAGCGGGCGGGAGCTGTTCTACCTCAGCGCGCAGAACGAGATGATGAGCGTGGAGGTGGCGCCCGGGGCGGTGTTCTCGATCAACCCGCCCAAGCGGCTCTTCTCCACCGGGCCGTACACCCCGATCGGGCCGGTGCCGTCGTTCGACGTGAGCCCGGACGACAAGCGGTTCCTGCTCCTCAGGGAGACGACGCCGACGGATCGGAACGAGCTGATCGTGGTGCAGAACTGGGTGGAGGAGATGAAGGCGCGAGCGGGGCGGTGACCGACGGCGACCTGCGGGCACGGATGCTGCGCTAGCGTAGGGTCTCGATTCCGATCTCTGGACCCGTCCAGGATCGCAGGCCTTTGCTGAAGGAGAAGTTATATGCCCAGTGTGATGAATATCACCGGCGCGTTGGCCGCCGCGATGCTCGCCGTGGTTCCAGGGGCCCTCGCCCAGGTGACCTCCAATCAGGACTCCTCCCCCGGCTCCCCGTGGCCGACCGTCCGTCGCGATCCGGGTTACGGGACGAGCGCCGCGGCGGACACCGCTTACATCCGCCAGACCATCCGCGGCAACTTCTTCGAGGTCGGGCTCGGCCGGGTGGCCGACTCGCGCGCCCAGGACTCCGGCGTGAAGCAATTCGCCGAGCGCATGATCTCGGAGCACAACTCCATGAATCAGCAGTGGGCGGCGCTCGCCAAGACGAATCGCATGGCGACCAACGTGTTCGATGTCGGCCCGTCCGAGCAGCAGACGATCGACCGGCTCGAGGACCTCGACGGTACCGCGTTCGACCAGGCCTACATGGCGGAGATGATCCGGCACCACGAGCAGGACTTGGCAGCCTTCCAGCGCATGGGGTCGTCGGCCAGCTCGACGGGGGTGCGGCAGCTGGCGAACAGCGGGGCGCCCCGGATCCAGGAGCACCTCACGCTCGCTCGACAGATCGGCAGCCGCATCGGCATCTCGACGACAGCGGGGAGCACGGGAGGGGTGATCTTCCCGAAGACGGCGCCCGCCAACCAGAAGCCGACGTCACCCAGCCAGAAGCCGACCTCCCCCTACGAGAAGCCGACGTCCTCCAGCGACGACCGCGCGGAGAACGACAGGAACAATCGCGGTACGCTTCGCGCGGAAGACCGCGCGTTCGTCCAGAACGTCCTGCAGAACCACCTCATGCACATCCGCCTGGCCGAGCGCGCCCAGCGCGAGGCGAAGAGCGACGAGATCCGCCGGCTGGCGGAGCGGCTGGAGGATGACTACGAGGAGTGGCAGGAGCGATGGGAAGACCTCGCGGACCGATACCGCGTAGAGAAGCCCGCCCACCTGGGGCGCCTGCACGGGGAGAAGGTCGAGAGGCTCGAGCGGGCGTCGAAGCGCAACTTCGACCGCACCTACGCGGCGATCGTGGCCGAGAACCTGGAGTCGGTCGTGCCCTACTTCGAGAAGGAAGGACAGGCGGTCCGGTCCCCCGCCGTGCGCCGGCTGGTGAATGACGAGCTTCCAGTGATCCGTGAGTATCTGGCGCGCGCCCGGCGGCTCGAGAAGCAGGCGAGCGGGCGGGTGGAGGAGTCAGACCGGGAGAAGGCCAGTCGGTAAACTCGCCGCAGCATGATCCACGTAGGAAAAGAGCGGCCCGCACTTTCCCCAGGAACGTGCGGGCCGTCCTCCTATTAGCCTCGCCGGATCCGCAACGAATCAGCAAGCCCCGAGGATCAGACCGGAGAAGCCTCTTCCGCGTACTGCACGAGGTGACAGAGCAGGTTCACCAGCCGCATCTCCTCCACCGATTTGCACCGGACGTCCATCAGCTCGGGGCACCCCACCACGATCGCCAACGCCTCCGCGCGGGAGACGGCCACGTTGAGCCGGTTGGGATTCAGCAGGAACGCCGCCCCCCGTGGCGATTCCTCCAGCGTGGAGGAGCAGAGTGAGACGATTACCACCGGCGCCTCCCGGCCCTGGAACTTGTCCACCGAACCGATCCGGATCCCCGGATCCAGCTGCTCCCGGAGACAGCGGACCTGGAGGTTGAACGGGGCGACGACGAGGATGTCGGCCACGGTCATGGGTCGCTCGACTCCGTGCCGGTCCACCACTCGCCGGCGGAGCAGCTCCTCGACGATGGCCACGATCTTCTCGCACTCCTCGTCGCTCGACTGGGCGCATCCGTCGTGCTCCACCGGGACCCAGGCGATCCCCGACTCGGCGGGCACCAGCGAGGTGTCTGCACCCAAGAGGACGCGGTGGCGGGCGGTCTCCGGGATGGTGCCGAGCCGGCCCTCGTAGACCGCATCGGAGACGAAGCGGCAGACGTCCGGGTGCATTCGCCGGGTCGCTTCCAGGAAGATGCCGAGATCGGGGGGAACGGTGGCGTTGCCGGCGAGGAGGTACTC
>JACCRH010000201.1 GCA_013813675.1 Gemmatimonadales bacterium | reverse complement strand
GGCGACGGCACCGCCGAACTGCGGTCCACGCCCGTTCCCGTGTCCACCGCTGAGAGTTTCAGCAGCATCGACGGTGGCGGTCTCCACTCCTGTGCCAGTGCCGCGAGCGGGACGGCCGTCTGTTGGGGCGACAACTCGGTCGGCCAGCTTGGCAAGGGTGACGACGTCGGTTCGCCCACCCCGACGCCGGTGCAGTCAGGCATCCAGTTTGTCGCCCTGGAGCTGGGCGACCAGCACAGCTGCGCGCTCGGGCAGGATAGCCAGGCATACTGCTGGGGTGACAATGGCTTCGGTCAACTCGGCACCGGGGCCCTCGGAAGTCCAAGCCTGACCCCGGTCCGGGTATTGGCACCGGTTGCTTCGAGTACAGCGGTGTACGCGTCGATGTCGCGGGGACAGCGGCCTACGCCCGGCTACGAAGCGCGTCGCCGGAAGTGGTGTGCGTCTCTCCAGCCTCGCGTCCGCGACCGGCTCGGCGCCTGCCATCGCTGAGCACTGATTGTTGTGGTGCCGACTAAGGCAGGTGTGGCAGGCTTACCCTGAGCGAGAGATCGGTGCCAGTATGCACGGAAACGCTTACCTCAGAGGGAGCGCAGTTGCCGAGCATTGCGGATGGCCTCCCCTTGCCATCCTCCCGCCGCCGAGACGATCCTATGGGCATGGCCGCCCCCACCTACCACACCGCCGACATGGTCCGCGCGATGCCGGACGACGGCAACCGGTACGAGGTCGTGTACGGCGAGCTGCTGGTGACGCCGGCGCCGCGAGCCTGGCACCAACGACTCGTAGTGCGGTTGGCCACTGCCCTCGAGACGTACCTGGTGCGGTACCCCGATGCCGGAGTGGCGTTCGTGTCTCCCGCCGACATCTCCTGGGGGCCTGATGTGCTGGTGCAACCGGACTTGTTTGTGGTATCGCCCGAGGAGGCGCGGACGCTGACCTGGAATCGGATGCGCACGCTGCTGCTTGTCGCCGAGGTGCTCAGCCCGTCCACGGAGCGGGGCGACCGCTTCCTCAAACGGCTCCGGTATCGCGAGGCGGGAGTCCCGCTCTATTGGGTGGTGGACGGTGACGAGCGGTCGGTCGAGATCTGGACGCCATCCGACGAGTTTCCCGTCGTCGAGCGCGGGCAGCTTGCCTGGCATCCGACGGGCGCGGCGCGGCCTTTCGAGCTGGAGCTCGAGGCGCTGTTCAAGCTGTAGAGCGCGGTCGAGCGCCACTGAGGCGCAGCGCACGCACCGCGGCCGCGGCGCCGAGCCGCTCCAGCAACCTTTCCGCCTCGAGCGCCGCTCCCAGGCTGTCGGCCCCGGCGAGCGCCAGCGCCTGCTCGAACGGACAGCCTAGCCGCGCCCACTCTGCCGCCGCGCCGGCCGCGTCGCCCTCGATCTCCAGCGCGCAGGCCTCGGTACCAAGCTGCTCGGCCAGCGCGATGGCCTTGCCGCCCCAGGCTACGGCCTCCGGCGTCTCGGCCGCGAGCATATGGAGCTGGGAGGTTGCTGTACGCCATCGCAAGCTCGGGGCCCACGCCGAAGGGCTCCAGGATGGCGACGGCGTCCCCGGCATAGCGCTCCGCTTCGCGGCGCCGGCCATGGGACCACTCGAGGCGGGAAAGCCACCGGAGCGATGCGCCTTCCTGCCGCCGGTCGCCGAGCGTGCGCCAGATCCCGAGCGACTCCTCCCGGTCGGCGATGGCCTCGGGCATCCGGCCGATCAGATAGTTCTCGTACGACCGGCCCGCGGAAGGTCGCCGAGCACCGAACGCAGCGGATGGGCCGGCCCGATCTCGTCGTCTCTCACGGTGACGATCACCAGCAGGCGGAGCCGGTGCGCCCGGCGCCCGAGGAACTTGAGGAGGTCGAGCGTCGCCTCGTCGGCCCAGTGCACGTCCTCCAGCACCAGGATGGTGGGCCTGCGGCCGGGCCCGAGATCGTCGAGCAGAGTGGCGAAGATCGTCTCGCGACTCAGGGCCATCCGGAGCGCCTCCTCCAGCGCGCCGGGTGAACAGCGCCTCGCACCAGCCCCAGAGCACCCGCGCCGACCGCTGCACCCGGGCGAACTCTTCGATCAGAGAGGTCTTGCCGATCCCGGCCTCGCCGGAGACCAGCACCGTGGAGCCGGCGCCGCCCACCGCGGCGACCAGCAGCCGCTCGAGGCTCTCCAGCGACTCCTCGCGCTCGATCACGACCCGTTCCGGCGCGTCCAGCGGCCGGGCCACAGGCAGT
>JACCRH010000184.1 GCA_013813675.1 Gemmatimonadales bacterium | reverse complement strand
CGCTGATCGACACCCTGCTGCAATGGGTCTCGAGTCTGCCCCCCGCCGCCGTCTACGGCGTCCTTGCCCTTCTCGCTGCGGTGGAAAATGTGGTGCCGCCGGTGCCTTCGGACGCGGCCGTCGGGCTCGGCGCGTTTCTCTCACAGCGCGGCGTCACCACGCCCATCCTGGTCTTCCTCGTCACCTGGAGCTCCAATCTCACCGGCGCCGCACTGGTCTATCTGGCGGCGCGCCGCTACGGACAGCGGCTCTTCGCCAGCGGCACTGGACGCCGGTTGCTCGCGCCCCGCTCGCTCGCCGTGATCGAGCGCGAATACCTCCGCTTCGGGGTCGCTGGCATCTTCATCGGCAGGTTTCTTCCCGGCATCCGGGCGGTGGTGCCTCCGTTCGCGGGCCTGGTGCGGCTCGGGGCGGTCCGGACCTTCGTGCCGATGGCCCTGGCCTCGGCCATATGGTACGGCGGCATCACGCTGGTGGGCTCGCTCATCGGCGCCAACTGGGAGCGCATCGTCGGCATTCTGGAAGGCGTGAGTCGCACCATGGGAATCCTCGCGGGGCTGCTCCTCGTGGGCGGCGCGGTATGGTACTGGATCAGCCGCCGCCGACGCTCCCGGGAGCGACTGTGGCACGCAACCCGCGACGCGCTCGATCCCGCAGCCCCGTCATTTCTCCAGGGAACCGAGATCGCCGAGGGTTCGGCCCGGGAGGCCGCCGCGCTGCTGGTGCTGGAGCTGGCGTACGCCGACCCCGTACTCACGCTGGAGGACCGCGAGCTGGTGGCGGGACATCTGCGGGAGCGGTGGGGTCTTCCGGCCGGGCAGTCGCTCTCCGAGCCCGCCCCCGAGGAGGAGCGCCGTACCCGCTTCGCGCTCTATGCCAACCGGCTTCGCCAACGTTTCGGGCGTGCGCAGCGCCTCGAGCTGGTCGAGCGGATGTGGACCGTCGCGTTCGGCGATGGAGCGATCGGCGCGCAGGAGGACCGCCTGATGGCGGTCGCCGCCGAGCTTCTCGGGGTCGCGCCAGCCGACGTCGCCGAGGCCCGCCGGCGACTCCAGAGTCGGCGAACGGAATGACCGTGCCGGCGGTCCGAGACCAGATCGACCGCGACTTCTGGCTCGAAGGGTTTCGGGACTTCCTCTCCCTCGAGGCGGGCCACAGCTCCAATACCGTCGAGGCCTACCTCCGGGACTTGCGGCGGATGGGGGAGTTCGCGCTCTCCCGCGGTGTGCGCGATCCTTCGCGAGTCGGCCGCCCCCTCCTCCGCGACTTCGTGTATCTCTTGAAGGACCTCGGGCTCAGCGCCGCGACCATCCGGCGCGAGGTGTCAGCCATTCGGACGTACTACGGTTTCCTGGTGGGCGAAGGGCGGGTCGCCGAGGACCCGAGCGACCGGCTGGAGACGCCGCGCCGCGGGCGGACTCTGCCGGTCACGCTGAGCGTGCGCGAGGTGGAGGCGCTCATCGCGGCCCCGGGGATCGACGATCCGCTCGGGTGGCGCGACCGGGCGCTGCTCGAGCTGGGCTACGGGGCGGGGCTTCGAGTGTCCGAGCTCTGCGGCCTCCTCCTCACCGACCTCCTCCTGACCGAGAATCTCGTCCGGGTACTGGGCAAGGGCGGCAAGCAGCGGCTGGTCCCCATCGGGAGAAGCACCATCGGCGCGGTGTCGGTCTACCTGCACTCGCTCCGCCCGACGCTGGATCGGGGGAAGTCCGGCGGCCGGGTGCTGCTGAACGCACGGGGGGAGCCACTGTCCCGGGTCGGAGCATGGGGCATCGTGAAGCGCTCCACCGAACGTGCCGGCGTCGCCAAGCGAGTCACCCCTCATACCCTGCGCCACAGCTTCGCCACTCACCTGTTGGAAGGCGGCGCCGACCTGCGCGCGGTGCAGGAGATGCTCGGCCATGCGGATCTTTCCACCACCCAGATCTACACCCATGTGGACCGCGAGTACCTTCGTTCCGTTCACAAGCAATTTCACCCCCGCGGCTGAGCGTCACGCCAGGGAGGCGTTCTCATGATCACGTCGCGCGTGGTGTTTCTGCTGCTCGTGCCTGCGGCGCTGCCGGCGCAGGATACCGTCCGGTTCACCCCCAAGCTGCAGCAACCCACCTTCGCGGTGCGGGAGCCGGTGCTCCGCGTGCGTCCCGGGACTGTCCTGGTGAGCAAGACCCATTTCGGGCCCTACTACACTGAAGCGGGCGGTGCGTTTCCGGGAGAGGTGGGCCCCTTCTACATCGAAGGCGCGACCACCAAGGACATGCTCAAGATCCAGATCGTGAAGCTGCGTCCGAACAGCGCCTTCGCGGCCTCCCAGGTCTACTCCGACTTCGGTGGGCTCGCGACCGATAGCCGCGTTCGGCTCCTCAACGAGCCCATCACGGCGCGCCGTTACCTCTGGCGGCTCGACACCACCCGCATGGTGGGCGTCACCGAGATGCCGAAGAGCAGGGTGAAGCGCATGGAGATCGATCTCCGGCCGATGCTGGGACGCCTGGCGGTGGCGCCGCGGGGTGAGGAGGCGTTCGCCGGGCTCTGGCCGGGCGACTTCGGCGGCAACATGGATGCGCAGGAGGTCAGGGAAGGAACGACGGTCTACCTGCCCATCTTTCACGACGGCGCCTACCTGTATTTCGGCGACGGCCACGCGAGGCAGGGCCACGGCGAGGTGGCGGGGACCGGTCTGGAGACGAGCATGGATGTCGTGCTCAAGATCGAGGTCGTCAAAGGAAGGACCATCGACTGGCCGAGGCTGGAGGATGCGGACCACCTCATGGTCGCCGGCAGTGGGCGACCGCTGATCGACGCTTTCCGCCTGGCCCATGTGGAGCTGATCGAGTGGCTGGAGCAGGAGTACGGCTTCGACCGGCTCGACGCTTACACCTTGCTCGGGCAAGTGGGCGAAAGCACCGTGGCCAACATCGTGGACCCGGCATACACCGTGGTGGCGAAAATCAGGAAGCGGTACCTCACCGCGACTCCACCGCCGGCACCGACGACGGGTCAGTCTCCTCGAACACGCGCCCCAGCCGTGCCAGCAGCACCTGCGACTCCAAACCGGTAACGACGAGAGCGGCCGCCGCGGCGGGCACGCCCGCCCACCATCCCGACACCGGCTCGAGCCCGAAGAAAACCGCACCGGCGACGGCCGCCGGTGCCGCCAGGAGGGCGGCGAGGATCACTACGAATCCCGACATCACCAGCATGTTGTGGCCCAGTGCCTCGACTCCGATCGGTCGGTCCGGCCCGACCCGAACCCAGGCGGGCAGCAACAGCGCCGCGCCGTTCTGTATCAGCATGGCTAGAAAATTGATGGCCGGGAGCAGCACTACCGCCGCCGCCAACGCCGCGGTGCGCAGCTCTGGCGATGGATCCCGGACCTCGCCACCCCAGAACGCGATGTAGGCGATGCCCACCAGTCCCAGTTGCATGGCCGTCAACACCGCGGTGGACCCCGCCGTCTCGGCGCCGACCACCGTGCTTCCGCGCAGAGGATAGCTCCGCAGGAGCGCCAGCCGCGAGAGGTCGGCGCGAAGATCGTTGGTGACCCACTGCGGGCCCAGAACGAGCATGAAAGCTGCCCACATCGCCGCCATCCACCCCGCGGCCTCGAGCAGCGGTCTGCTTACTCCGACGGCCGAGAGCAGGGCGACGACCACCCCCACCGCCAGATACCCGAACACCGCGCCTCGAGCTCTGCCAGTGCGCATCAGGGCCGCCAGGTTTTTCCAAAGCAGCGCTCCCCCGGGCCAGCCGGCTGGTGACAGTCGGGGCACCGGCCGGGCGGTGAAGCGCGGGGCACGAGCGCGGTGCCGGCCGGTGCGCTGCCGCGCCAGTGCCGCGGCCGCGGCCGACTCCTCGAAGGCCGCGTCGGACCGAACCACCCAGACGTAGTGCGCTGCCAGAATCGCGGCCGCGGGAAGCAGGGTTCTGCCCCACTCCGCCCAGTCATGGGCCAGCATCGGACGGACCAGAAGTCGTCCCGGCAAGAGCAGGGCGGCCGGAACCGGACGGAGAGACATGTCGCGCAACGCCAGGAGGAGTTCCTTCGGCCCCAGATCCCACGCGCTCTGGAGTGCGGGAACGGCCGTGGCCGCGTCGAACAGTGCCGCCGCCACCGCGACGCCGGCGATCGCAAGCGTCGCCGCGCGAGCTCGCATAGCGGCGGCCCCGTGCTCCAGCAGGCTGCTCCGGAGCAAGGCCACTCCCAGGCGATGCAAGGCGAGCGTCGTGATCAGGATCCAGATGGCGCCGGCCCGTCTCCACCCTTCGGCACCCGCCCACCTCCCGGGGAGGAGAAAGGTCCAGAGCAGAACATTGATCAGGATGACGAACTGGCCCCGAAACAGCTTGTATTGAATGAGCTGCCGGCGGGTCAGCGGGGCGGGGAAGAGCCAGGTCACCTCGGCCCGCGAGAAAGCCAGCGCCCGGCGATCCGCGCCGAAGATCCAGGTCCACAGGAGAACGGTCGTCACGCCGGCCGCGGCCAGGAGCTCGACGGTCCCGGCGCTCACCCTGGCCGCGCCGGGCCCGGGCCGTTGCAGGCCACCGATGTACCAGAGGTACGCCAGACCCAGGACAAGAGCGACCGCGTAGCGCGGCGTGCGCAAGCGGCGGAGCTGACGGAGGAGCCGGTTGCGCGTCGATCGGGCGGCGAGATAGCCCAGCGGCCCGGTCATTCGTTCTCCGCGCCATCCTGGCCGACCAGTCCCAGAAAGACGTCCTCCAATCGCCGGCCGGCGAGATCGGGGCGTGCCGCGACGATCTCGGCAATCGTGCCGAAGGCGATGGCCCGTCCGCGGCGCATGATCATGACTCGGCTGCAGATCTCCTCGACCAGATGCAGCAGGTGTGAGCTCAGGATCACCGCAGCCCCGGCCCGCGCATGGTCCAGAATGGTGGCCTTCATCCGGCGAATCCCCACCGGGTCGAGACCGGTGAGCGGCTCGTCCAGCAGCAGGGCTTTGGGATCGTGGATCAAGGCGCAGGCGATGGCCAGCTTCTGCTTCATGCCCCGTGAGAGCTCCGCCGGCAGGGCGCCGTGCCGGTCTTCCAGCTCCATTTCCCGAAGCACCTGGGGGATCCGCTGGTCCACCTGCGATACCCGATAGAGGCGCGCCACGAAGCGGAGATGCTCCTCCACGGTGAGGTACTCGAACAGGTGCGGCTCGTCGGGCACGAAGGCGAGGGCCGATTTTGCCTCCACCGGCTCGGCCGCGAGGTCGCGCCCCGCCACCGCGATCCGCCCACGGGTAGGCACCGTGATGCCGGCCAGGCAATGGAGGGTGGTGGTCTTCCCGGCGCCGTTCGGGCCGACCAAGCCGACGACCTCGCCAGGCATGACCCGGAAGGAGAGGTCCTGGACCGCGGCGAGATCCCCGTACACCTTGTGCAGACCCTCGGCCTCGATCACTGAAACTTTCCCTTGCCGCCAGGCGTCTCTAGTTGAAACATTATAGTGCCTCAGGGTCGTCTGCGGTGGCCGCTGGTCGGGATGCCGGTCCGGATTGCTGGGAGTAACCTATGCGCAACTACTGGTTCAGAATCCTGTTGGGAGCCGTCTGCATTTTTGCCGTCGGGATGATCGGCGTCAGCCTCGTCCGGGCCGGCCACGGCAAGATCCACAGCGTGATCGATGGCAGCGGGCCGATCACTATCCCACTTGGCCTGATCCCGTTCGTGCTGGCGGGCGAGCGGCTGGGCAACCTCGACCATGTGACGCTGCACCGGGAATCACCGTCCCATGTGAGCGGGGTGGAGCTCGAGGTGAAGCTCTCCGATCCGCTGCTCGCGCGGGGGCTGTCGGGTTGCCGCCTGGCCGCGAATTTCGAAGGCGATAGCGGCGACAAAGGCGACAAGGGCGTCGACATCCGGGTCGGGAGGGGCAGGAACAGCACCTTCTACTGTGTGCCCGGCGACACCGTTCCCAGCGCCCTGGTCGAGTACGGCGTGGCGATCTTTCAGCCGGGTGAGGTCGAGGTGCCGCTGCTGCTTCCTCCGGACGTCGTGGCCGAGCTGCAGAAGCTCGACTTCGTTGACGATTCCTCGGTCGCCGCCGCGGGCGATTCGTCAGGGATCATGGTGGCCAACGCCGATTCGATCAGGGCCGCCGTCGAGCGGGGAGTGCGGGTCGATTCCATCCGCTCCTCCGCTCGGCGCTTTGCCGACTCGATCCGCGCCGAGGCGCGCAGGAGCATAGCGGAGGAATCGGACTCCCAATAGGTTCCCCGGACGATGCTTCTCGTCCTCGACAATTATGACAGCTTCACCTACAACCTGGTCCAGTATGCCGGCGAGCTGGGCGCCGGCCCGGTAGTCTACCGGAACGATGCCTTGACCGTCGAGGCCGTTCTCGATCTGCGTCCCACGGCCATCCTGATCTCCCCCGGCCCTTGTACCCCGCGCGAGGCGGGCATTTCTGTGCCGCTCATCCGGGCGGCGGCAGGGCGGGTGCCAGTCCTCGGCGTCTGCCTCGGCCACCAAGCGATCGGCGAGGCATTCGGAGGCAAGGTGGTCCGGGCCGACCGGCTCATGCACGGGAAGACCACGCCGGTCGCGCACACTGGGCATCCGCTGTTCCGTGGCATTCCGGCTCCGTTCGAGGCGATGCGATACCACTCGCTCGTAGTCTCTCCCGACGGACTGCCCGACCAGCTCGAGGTCACCGCTTGGTCGGACGATCGCGCCCCGGGCTCGGAGATCATGGCGCTGTGCCACCGCTCGCATCCGATCTTTGGGGTGCAGTTCCACCCCGAGTCGGTCGGCACTGAGCCGGGAAAGCGTCTGCTAGCCAACTTCCTCGCGCTCGTCGCCTAAACCGTTTCCTTCCAAGCCGATAGGCATTAGATAACAAACGGCTGTGAACCGCGGCACGGGTTTTGACTCGGCCCCGCGTCGCTGTTAGCTTTCGTGATGCGCGTCCTAGGTGTCATCCCGGCACGTCTTGGCTCTACCCGACTCCCTAACAAACCGCTCCAGATGCTGGCCGGCGAACCGCTGATCACCCGGGTCATCCAGCGCGTCCAGGAGCACGGTCTGGCCGACGAACTGGTGGTCGCGACCGATTCTCCGATGGTGGCACAAGTCGTGGAGCGTTCCCACGTGCGCGCGGTCATGACCGATCGCGGCCATCTGACCGGAACCGACCGGGTGGCCGAAGTGGCGGGGCGGCCCGAGTTCGCCGGGTTCGACGCGGTGGTCAATGTACAGGGCGACGAGCCATTTCTCGCCCGGGAGGCGATGGCGGGGTCGCTCCAACGGGTGGCCCAGGGCGACGACATCGGCACCGCGGCGGCGGCCCTGGACCCCGAGCTGGCCGCCGACCCGTCACGGGTGAAGGTGGTGGCCGATGGACAGGGAAGGGCGCTCTACTTCTCACGGGCGGTGATCCCCCACCGGCGGGAGGTCTCGGATTCGGGGCGGGCGCTCTACTGGCAACACCTCGGCATCTACGCCTACAGCCGCGACGCGCTTCGGCGCTGGCCCGGGCTCGAGCCCAGCCCGGCCGAACTGGCCGAGCGGCTGGAGCAGCTCCGGGCCCTGCACCATGGCTTCACCATCGGGGTCGCCCGGCTGATGGATCCGGTCGAGCCCGGAGTCGATACACCCGATGACCTTCGCCGGGCGGAAGCCCACTGGCACGCACTTCAGAGGTAGCACTATGAATCCCGGTCCCACCGCGACCAAGTACATTTTCGTCACCGGCGGCGTGGTCTCTTCCCTCGGGAAAGGCATCGCCGCCGCGTCGCTTGGTCGTCTGCTGGTCGAGCGCGGATTGAGCATCACCATGCAGAAGTTCGATCCCTACATCAACGTGGATCCGGGAACGATGTCGCCGTTTCAACACGGTGAGGTCTTCGTCACCGACGACGGCGCCGAGACCGATCTCGACCTCGGCCACTACGAGCGCTTCATCGACCGCTCACTCTCGCAGCAGAACAACATCACCACCGGCCGGATCTACCAGTCGGTCATCAACAAGGAACGGCGGGGCGAGTACCTGGGCAGCACGGTGCAGGTGATTCCCCATATCACCGACGAGATCAAGAACGCGATCCGGCGCACCGCCCCGGGGCACGACGTGGTCATCACCGAGATCGGCGGCACCGTCGGCGACATCGAATCGCTGCCGTTTCTCGAGGCCATCCGGCAATTTCGCCAGGAGGTCGGGCGGGACAACGCCCTCGTCATCCATCTGACCCTGGTGCCGTTCATCGCCGCGGCGGGCGAGCTCAAGACCAAGCCGACCCAGCACTCGGTGCGCGAGCTCATGCAGATCGGGATCCAGCCCGACATCCTCATCTGCCGGAGCGAGCAGGCCATCTCCGCCGACATCAAGCGCAAGATCGCCCTCTTCTGCAACGTGGACTTCGACTGCGTGGTCGAGAGTCCCGACGTGAGCTCGATCTACGAGATCCCGCTGCGGTTCCACGACCAGGGTCTCGACCGGGTGGTATGCGAGCGCCTGAGGCTCGACACCAAGGCGCCGGATCTCGGCGCGTGGGAAGCGATCGTCGCCCGGGTGCTCCGGCCTTCCCACAAGGTGCGCATCGCGGTGGTGGGGAAGTACACCGCCCTCCACGACGCCTACAAGTCGGTCCAGGAGGCGCTCATTCACGGCGGGATCGCGAACGACGCGCGGGTCGAGATCGAATGGATCGCCAGCGACCGCTTCCCCGATCAGGAGGCGACCGGCAAGGCGCTGGCCGGCTTCGACGGGGTGCTTGTGCCGGGCGGCTTCGGCGAGCGGGGAATCGAGGGTATGGTCAACGCGGTGCGCTGGGTCCGGGAAAATGAGCTCCCGTTCTTCGGCATCTGTCTGGGACTGCAGGTCGCGATCATCGAGTTCGCCCGCAGCGTGTGCCGGCTGGCGGAGAGCAACAGCACCGAGTTCGCGCCGGAGTGCGGAACCCCGGTCATCGCGCTGATGCGGTCGCAACGGGAGGTCGCCGACCTCGGCGGCACCATGCGGCTCGGTGCCTACACCGCCCGGCTTCGTCCGGGTTCCCGTGCGGCGCAGGCCTATGGCGTGCCCGAGATCAGCGAGCGGCACCGCCACCGGTGGGAGGTCAATAACGCCTATCGCGACGTGCTCGCGGAGTACGGCCTCCGGCTGTCGGGACAGTCGCCCGACGGCGGGCTGGTCGAAGTCATCGAGCTTCCGGACCACGCCTGGTTCATCGGCTGCCAGTTCCATCCCGAGCTCAAGTCTCGGCCCACCCGGCCCCATCCCCTGTTCGCGGGCTTCATCGGGGCCGCCCTGCGGCGTCGGAAGGCGCGGGGTGGCGGCGAGGCGCCGGTGCCCAAGGCGATGGCGGAAGCAGCCCGTTGAGCGGATGGTCGTTCGGACGAGCACCGTTCGTCATCGCCGGTCCCTGCGTCATCGAGCCGGGTGACGTGCTGTCCCGGGTGGCGGACGTGCTGGCGCGCTACGGCGAACGGCGCGGCGTTCCGGTCTGCTTCAAGGCCAGCTTCGACAAGGCCAACCGGTCGAGGTTGGCGGGGGCCCGGGGGCCGGGCGCGGAGGAGGGGCTTCGCACTCTGGAGCGGGTCCGGGCGGCGAGCGGCCTGCCTCTGCTCACCGACATCCACGAAGCCGGTCAGGCTGCCGCCGCGGCCGAGGTGGTGGACGTCCTCCAGATCCCCGCGTTTCTCTGCCGCCAGACCGATCTCCTGGTCGCGGCCGGCCGCACTGGCCGCGCGGTCAACGTGAAGAAAGGCCAATGGATGCCGGCGGAGGGTATGGCCGGGTCGGTGGAGAAGGTCCGGAGCGCCGGCGCCGGTGAGGTCGCGGTCACCGAGCGCGGCACCTTCTTCGGCTATGGCGACCTGGTCGTGGATATGAGGAATTTTGCCCGGCTTCGCGACGCCACCGGCGCTCCGGTCATCTTCGACGCGACCCACTCGGTGCAGCGCCCCGGCCGGGGCGAGGGAGGGTCGAGCGGAGGCGAGCGCGAGTTTATCCCCTCACTGCTCGCCGCCGCCGCGGTGGCCGGCGCCGACGGATTCTTTCTGGAGACCCATCCCGAGCCTGACCGGGCGCTCAGCGACGCCGCCACCCAGTGGCCGCTCGAGCGGTTGCCGGATCTGCTCGACCGCACGCTCGACCTCTGGGTCCGCGCGCATGGAGATTGACGCCGTCAAGGCCGCCCGGGTCCGGGTCCTGGCCCTGGATGTCGACGGCGTGCTGACCGACAACGGAATCTGGATCGGCCCGATCGCGGGCGAGCGGGTGGAGCTCAAGCGGTTCGACATCCAGGATGGACTGGGGCTGGTGTTGCTCCGCACCGCCGGGATTCCGGTGATCTGGCTGAGCGGACGCCGCTCCGAGGCCACCGCGATGCGAGCGGAGGAGCTCCAGGTGGACGAGCTGCTGCAGGTGCCCGGCCCTCGAAAGCTCGAGGCCTTGGGGGAGCTCTGCGAACGCCGGCGCGTGGCGTGGGAGGAGATCGCGTACGTCGGGGACGACCTTGCCGATCTCCAGGTGATGCGCCGGGTCGGACTGCCGATCGCGGTGGCGAACGCGGTCCCTGAAATCCGCGCGGTGGCCGACTGCGTGTCCACCGCGATGGGCGGCCACGGCGCGGTCCGGGAAGTCGTGGAGTCGCTGCTCAAGGCCCGGGGCGTCTGGCCCGAGATGCTCGAGCGCTACTTCACCGAGCGGGCGAAGCGGGATGCCTGACGCGGCCGCCGTTCCGCCGTTCCGCCGTTCCGCCCTCGCAGCCTTCGCGATACTTGGCATCGCCGGCAATTCGGGCTGCGAGGACCCCGGCGCCCGGCCCACCACAACGATCCAGGCGCCGGACAGCGCCGACCAGGTGCTCGAGGGCTTTTCGCACTACGTGACCAATGACGGGATCCGACGAAGCCGGGTGGAGGCGGACACGGCCTATTTTTACGAGGGTACCCAAGTCACCAATCTCGCCAACCTGAAGGTGACGTTCTACGACCTGAAGGGCGCGGAGAGCTCCACGCTCACGGCCCGGCGCGGCGTCTACCGGTGGCAGGACGGCTCCATGGAAGCGAACGACAACGTGGTGGTGGTGTCACCCGACGGCCGCCGGCTCGCCACCGAGCAGCTGGGCTACGACAACGCGAGCAACCAGATCTCCACCAACCGGCACTTTACTTTCGACCGCGGCGAGGAGCACCTGGAAGGCAACAGCTTCCGCTCGGATCCGGACTTCCGCAACGTCGTCACCGACCGCCCCCGGGGCGTCGCGGGCGACGGCATGCTGTTGCCGGGACAGGGAGAGCCGTGAGGCCGGCCTCGGCGGCCTCGCTGCTCCCAGCGGCTTTGCTGATGTGGCTGGCGTTCCCGACCACCGCGGCCGCGCAGGGCGAGCGTTGCGTCTTCCAGATCGACAACGTGGACCGCCAGGGCAGCGTGGTCGAGACCCCGCAGGGCACCAACTATTTCGCCGGGGGCAACGTCCAGCTCAGTTGTCGGGGCACCCGGATCTCGATGCAGAGCGACAGCGTGGCGGCGTACGGCGGCAACGTGGTCCAGTTCATCGGCCGGGTGAAGTACCGGGACTCCACCCTCACCATGGACGCGGACCGAGGCACCTACAACAAGAGCAGGGAGCGCTGGGAGGCCCGGGGAAACGTCACCACCCAGAATCTGTCCAGCGGCTCGATCCTCACCGGTCCCGCCCTGGACTACCTGCGGGTCGTGAAGGGAGTGCGCGATACGCTGGAGATGTACGCCACCGGCCGTCCCAAGATCCAATACTTCCCGACCGACTCCGGCGGAAAGGCGGCGGAGCCCTACGTCATCGTGGGCGACCGGGTGCGCTTCAAGGGCGACGACCGGATCTTCGCCGGCGGCAAGGTGACGGTGGACCGGAGCGATTTCACTTCGCGCTCCGATTCCCTCCGGCTCGACACCGGCGCCGGCAGCGACGGCACTCTCATCGGGAGACGTCCCACCCTCCGGGGGCTCGGGGCGGACAGCTTCTCGATCACCGGCAATCGAATCGACTTGAAGCTGGATCAGCGGGATCTGACTTACCTGCTGGCCAAGGGCAACAGCCGCGCGATCAGCAAGGAGTGGGACCTGGTGGCCGACACCATCGCGCTCGACGTGAACCAGCGGAAGCTGGAGCAGACGCTGGCCTGGGGCGACAGCATTCGCCCCTCCGCGACCTCGCCGAGCTACGCGATGAAGGCCGACTCCCTCGCGCTCGACACGCCGGGACAGCGGCTCCAGGAGGTCCGGGGCTTCGGCAAGGCGTGGCTGGGCGGCACGGTGCACCAGCCGACCAAGGACCGCGACTGGATGCGCGGCGACACCATCGTCGCCCGCTTTGCGAGCCGCGACTCCGCCGGCACCCAGCGCGCCGCGCTGAGCCGGATCGACGCCCATCGCGGCGCCCAGTCCTACCACATCGAGCCCAACCAGCGGGCCCCGGCGCGCCCCTCGATCAACTATGCCCGCGGCGACGTCATCAGGGTGACCATGAAGAACGGCCCGGTGGGTGGCGGGGTGGATCGGGTGGACATCAGGGGCCAGGTGGACGGTATCCAGATCGAGGCCGCGGTCGACTCGGTGTCCGCCCCGCCCGATTCCATCCCCGGCGGCGGAGGCGGGCGATGAGCGCTCCGGAATGGATCGCCACGCTGGGCGATCGCGATCCGTCGGTGCCCATCGCGCTTGCGGCCATTACCCGGGCCGCGGGCGCCTCCGATCTGGTGGACTTCGGCGACCTGGTGATGAGCTATCGGGAAGCGCACCTCGCCTGCCACCGCTCGCTGCACGGGCCGGTGCAGGTCGAGATCACCGGGGACGAGGTGCGGGACCACCTCACCCGGTCGGTGCTGCCGCGGCTCGCCACCGAAGGATGGATTCTCGATGCGCCCGGCGGGGACTGGAATCCGGTGAAGCCCCGGGTACCGTGGTGGGGACAGACCCCGGAGGCGCGGCAGAACGTCTACGACGCGCTGCTGGACGCGGCGCGTCGCGCCGCCCAACGCGCCAAGCCGGTCACCCCCCAGGCGTCCTCCGCCAGCGTGCTGGAGGGCATGGACCTGCTCAAGAGCTTCAAGGGCAGGAAGGTCGTGAACCAGGTGACGGTGCGGGTGCAGCAGGGTGAAATTGTGGGACTGCTGGGACCGAACGGGGCGGGAAAGACCACGACGTTCTACCTTATTACGGGACTCATCCGTCCGGATGACGGCCGGGTCCTGCTCGATGGACTGGATCTCACCCGGGCTCCGATGTATCGCCGGGCGCGCGAGGGGATCGGCTATCTCGCCCAGGAGCCTTCAATCTTTCGCCGGATGACGGTCGAGGAAAATATTCTGGCTATCCTGGAGACACGCGACCTCGGCCGAGCCGAGCGGCAGCAGCGGCTCGACCGGATGCTGGACGAGCTGTCCATCAAGCATCTCCGTCGGAGCCGGGCCTACTCCCTGAGCGGCGGGGAGCGGCGCCGGCTGGAGATCACCCGGGCGCTGGTGACCGACCCGAAGTTCATGCTGCTGGACGAGCCCTTCGCCGGGGTGGATCCGATCGCCGTGCACGACATTCAGACCATCGTCGCCGGGCTGCGTCATCGCGGCATCGGTGTCCTCATCACCGACCACAACGTCGAGCAGACACTCGACATCGTCGACCGGGCCTACATCATGTTCGAGGGCAAAGTGCAGGCATCGGGAAGCGTGCGTGATCTGGTGTACGACGATCGCGTCGCCCAGCTCTATCTGGGTCCCACTCTCACCGCGCGCTTGCGCGCCCGGCTGGAGGCGGTCGCATGAGAACCGGCCTCTCGCAGCACACCAGCATGCGCCAGGAGCTGCGGGTCAATCCTCGGCTGTACCAGGCGATGGACATGCTGTACATGCCGATGATGGACCTCCAGCAGCACCTGAAGCAGGAGCTGCTCTCCAACCCCTTCCTCGAGCTGCTCGAGCCCGAGGAGGAGACGCCGGAGCAGAAGGATTCGGAGCAGGAGAAGGAGCAGAAGGAGAAGGAAGAGGAGATGGACTGGGAGGAGATCCTGCTCAACGGATTCGAGGTGGGCGGCACCCGGGAGCAGTTCGAGCAGCTGGAGTACACCGAGCCGGTCACGGTCGAGACCAAGGACCTGATCGACCACCTGCGCGAGCAGCTCCAGATGCTCACGCTGAGTCCCCGCCAGCTCCTCCTCGCCGAGGAATTTCTCGGCAACATCAACGAGGAGGGGTACCTCGCGGCGTCCTTGGAGGAGATCCGCGGGTCGGTGAACCAGCTGGTGGCCGCGCACGTGCGGGGCGAGGCCGGTGAAGAGGGCGGGGAAGGGCTGGGCGGCGCCGACGAGCTGCCGGCCGGGACAGCCGCCGAGGCCGCCGACCTCTCCATCCAGCCGCCCGAATCCGAGGCGCCCGTCAATGCCGAAGCCGGCACCGCCCTGCCGGACGAGCTGCCTTCGCCGCCCTATTACTCAATGGCCGAGATGGAGGAGATGGTCGGGATCATCCAGAAGCTCGATCCCCCCGGGATCGGCGCCAGGGATCTGCGGGAGTGCCTCCTGATTCAGCTTCGCGAGGATCAGGATATCGACTCGCTGACGTTTCGCCTGGTGGACGAGGCCTTTGCCGATCTCATCGCCCACCGGTGGAACGACCTGGCCAAGCGCTTCGGGGTGGAGCCGGCCTCGGTCCAGGCGGCGGCCGACGGACTGGCCCGGCTCGATCCCAAGCCGGGGCTCAAGTACTCCGCCCAGAACGACGGCTACATCATCCCCGACCTGATCGTCGAGAAGATCGGGACCCGGTATCACGTCTTCCTCAACGACACCGGGATGCCGCGGCTCCGTCTCAGCCGATCCTACCAGGAGATCGCCCGGGACAAGAAGAAGATGACCCCGGAGAACCGCGAGTTTATCGCCTCCAAGATGAACAGCGCCAACTGGATGATTCAGGCGATCGAGCAGCGCCGCCAGACCATGCTCAAGGTGATGAACTTCATCGTGGACCGGCAGCGCGACTTCTTCGAGAAGGGGATCGAGTACCTCAAGCCGCTCACCCTCAGGGAGGTCGCCGAGGTCATCAACATGCACGAGTCCACGGTGAGCCGGGTGACCAACGAGAAATACGTGCAGACCCCGCGCGGGGTGCTCCCCCTCAAGTTCTTCTTCTCCAGCGCGCTCTCCACCGCCTCGGGGGAAGAGGCCAGCGCCCGGTCGATTCGGGCAAAGCTGCAGAAGATGGTGACCGAGGAGAACAGCGGCAAGCCGCTCACCGATCAGCAGATCGTCCATCTCTTCCAGGAGCAAGGCATCCAGATTGCGCGGCGCACCGTCGCCAAGTACCGGGACCAGCTCGGGATCCTGCCGGCGCGCATGCGGAAACGCGTATGACCCTTCCTGCCGAGGCGCTGGATGTCAGCGTCCTGGTACCGGCCAAGGACGAGGCCCCCAATCTTCCCGAGTTCGTCCGGCTCTGCGCCGAGGCACTCGCTCCCGCCGGATTTTCCTTCGAAGTCGTGATCGTGAACGATGGCTCGCGCGACGAGAGCGCGAGGGTGCTGCGGGAGCTGGAGCGGGACTACCCCTTCCTCCGGGTGGTGACCCACCGCCGGCAGCGGGGTATCGCCGACGCGCTCCGCTCCGCCGGCGACGTGGCCCGGGGCGACATCTTCGTGTTCTATCCCGCCGACCTGCAGTACCTCCCCGCGGACATTCCCGGGCTGGTGTCGCCCATCCTCCAGGGTCGGGCCGATATCGTCACCGGCACCAAGCAGGGGAAGTACGAGCGGGCTTTCGTCTCCCGGATCTACAACGGGCTCTGCCGCTGGCTGTTCGGCGTGCGGGTGACCGACCTGAACTCGGTGAAGGCCTATCGGCGTGAGGTGATGCTCAACGTGCCACTCCGGCCCGACTGGCATCGCTACATGGCCGTGATCGCCGCGGCCGACGGGTTCCGCCTCGACGCCCTGCCGGTGCCGCTCTACCCTCGCAAGGCCGGCATCTCCAAGTTCAACTGGCGGCGGATCCCGGTCGGGTTGCTCGACCTCGTCTCCGTCTGGTTCCAGCTCCGCTTCGGCCGGAAGCCGATGCTGTTCTTCGGCGTCGTGGGCGCCATCCTGTTCCTCATCGGCTTCTCCGCCGGCGTCACCGCCCTGGTTCTCCGCTTCGGATACGGCATCGGGTTCCGCCCTCTCCTCAACCTGGTCGAGACGATGGTCGTCAGTGGCATCGTGCTCTTCGGGTTCGGGCTGCTCGGCGAGATGATCGCCGGGATGCAGGAAGAGACCCGCGAAGTGGCCCGCGCCCTGGCCCGCCTCGAAAAACTCGACCTGCGGGATTGAGCGGTGCGGGTAGTCTTCCTCACCCACAACTATCCCCGCTGGGCCGGCGACGTTTCGGGCGCGTTCCTCGCCACGCTCGCTCGCGCTCTTGCGCGCCGCGGCATCGCGGTGCGGGTGGTGGCGCCGAGCGACGAGGGACGGGGGGGCGAAGAGGAGCTGGACGGCATCGCGGTGCGACGGATTCGCTACGCCTCCGCGGGCGCCGAGACACTGGCGTACCGTGGCACGATGCAGGCGGCGCTCAGGGCGCCCGCCGGCCTGGGAGCGCTCGCCGGTCTCTGGCGGGCCCTCCGGCGCGCCGCCCGCGAGGAGGCCGACGCTGGTGCGGACCTGTTCCATGCGCACTGGTGGGTGCCGGGCGGCCTCGCGCTTCCCAAAGACGTTCCCGGCGTGCTCACCGTCCATGGGACCGACGCCGCCCTGCTGCGGCGCTCGCGGATCGCCCGGACCCTCGCCCGTCCGGTCTTCCAGCGCGCCCGGGTGGTGACCGCCGTCTCCCGCGAACTGGCCGGCTGGGTGCAGACCGGCGCCGGCCGCTTCGTGGATCCCGACCATGTACAGCCGATGCCGGTGGACAGCACCAACCATCCCTGGACGGTCGGCGGCGGTGGGGCGGTGGTCGTCGCCCGGCTCACGCCCCAGAAGCGGGTGGGCCTCGCCATCGAGACCGTGGCCTTCCTGGCCTCCTGCGGCCATGAGATGCCCCTCACCATCGTGGGTGATGGCCCCGAACGCGGGGCGCTGGAGCGGCTGGTGCAGAAGCTCGGCGTCGGCCCCTTTGTCCGCTTCATCGGGGCGGTCGCGGCGGTCGAGGTGCCACGCTACCTGGCACAGGCGGACCTCATGATCTTTCCGGCGCAGGGCGAGGGGTTCGGACTGGTGGCCGCCGAAGCGCTGATGGCGGGCGTGCCGGTGGTGGCGTGCTGGGACGGCGGCGGGGTGCTGGACGTGGTGCCCCCCAGCGGCGCGGGCCGACTCACCCTCCCGGCACCCGAGGCGATCGGCGACGCCATCCTCGGGCTCCTCGCCGAGCCCGACCGGTGGGACATGGCGAGGCTGGTGGGCGAGTCGTGGCGGGCTCGGCTCGACCCCGATCACGTGGCCGAGATCTGCGAGGGGTGGTACCGAGAGGCCCTCGGTGGGTGATCGCCGCATCCGGGTGCTCCAGTGGCTCATCGGTGCCGCGATCATCGGCTTCGCCGTCCGGTCCCTGGCGCGCAACTGGGGCGAGCTGCGGGCGCAGCCGCTCGAATGGAGCATCGAGCCGGGCTGGATCCTGCTGAGCGCGGTCGTCGTCTGGCTGATGTACGCGCTGCTGATAGCGGCGTGGCGCCGGATGCTGACCGCCTGGGGCCGGGGACTCGACCTCTGGTCCGCCGCGCATATCTGGACCGTGTCGAGCCTGGGGAAGTACCTCCCGGGCAAGGTGTGGGCGGTGGCGGGAATGGCGGTGATGGCTCAGCGCGCGGGCATCGGCGCCGGGCCGGCGACCGGCTCGGCGGTGATTCTGCAGCTCCTCGCGATCGGGACCGGTGCGGCCGTGGTCGGCCTCACCGGCTGGGGTGCGCTGCGCGCGGCGTATCCGGGGGCGGGTAGCGGGCTGGTAGTCCTGCTGCTGATTTCCGCCGTGGGCATGGCGCTGCTGCTGTGGCCCCCGGTAGTGAGCCGAGTGCTGCGTGTCATCGCCCCCGACACCACCCCGGTCACCCCGCCGGCGGCCGCGGTGGCGTTCGGGATCGTCGCCAACGCCGTAGCCTGGGTGGGATACGGCGTGGCCCTCTGGCTTCTGGCGCGGGGTCTTCTGCCGAGCGCCGGCTTGGGGCTGCTGACGGCGACGGCGGTCTTCACCGCATCATACCTGGCCGGGTTTCTGGCTCTCTTCGCGCCGGGTGGCATCGGCGTCCGTGAAGGAGTGTTCATCTTGATGTTGCAGGGACCCATCGGCATAGGGGCCGCCACGGCCCTGGCAATCGCCTCGCGGCTGCTGTTGACGCTGACCGAGCTGGGCGCCGCGGTTCCCTTCCTCCTGTTCCCTCGCCGGAGGGTCCGTGGCGTCAGCTGAACGACCTCAGGAAGTACTCGAGCCTCGCCATCCCAACATGTTGGCAATCGCAGTCTTCGTGCTCGCGGCACTGACGCTTTGCTGGCCCATGCTGGGCGGCGGATTTCTGCTGGGCGACGACCAGTACGTGGCCGGCTACAGCTTCCGCCTGTACGGTGCCGAGATGTTCCGCCGCACCGGCAGTATTCCCCAGTGGAACCCGTACATCTTCGGAGGGCTCCCGTTCATCGCCGCGATGCACGGCGACATCTTCTATCCCACCGCTTGGCTCCGCTGGATTCTGCCGATCGATACGGCGATGAACCTGGGGTTCGCCAGTCATCTGGTGCTCGCGGGCTTCGCGATGTACCTGCTGCTCCGCGCACTCCGGGTCGGCTGGATGGCTGCGATTGTGGGAGGCCTGGCGTACGAGCTCACCGGGATCGTCGCGTCGCTGGTGAAGCCCGGGCACGACGGCAAGCTCTTCGTCTCCGCGCTGGCGCCGCTCGCATTCCTGGCGCTGCTGCGCGCGGTGCGCGACCGCCGCATCACAGGCTATGCGCTTCTGGCGCTCGTGGTCGGACTCGGCCTGCTCAGTCCCCATTACCAGATGACCTATTACCTGCTGGTCGCGGCCGGCCTCTGGACCCTCTACCTGGTGTTCTTCGCCCCCGACCGGCCGCCGCAGCTCCGCTGGCCCGTGGTTCTCGGTCTAGCGCTCGGAGCCGTGCTGCTCGGCGTGGCCCTGTCGGCCGTTCAGGCGCTGCCCTTCCTCTCGTACATTCCGTTTTCGCCGCGGGGAGAGGGAGGAGGCAGCGGCGGCTGGGACTACGCGGTCAGCTACTCGCTGCCCCCCGAGGAGATCTTCAGCACCATCCTGCCGCAGTTCAACGGAGTCCTATCGAGCTATTGGGGACGCAATTTCTTCAAGCTGCACACCGAATATCTTGGCGGCGTGGTCGTACTCCTGGCCGTTCTGGGAATTGGGGACCGCTCTCGAACCCGAGTGATTCGCGCCTTCGGCGTGATCGCGATCCTGTTCCTGCTGATCGCATTGGGCGGACACACCCCCTTCTATCGCCTCTGGTACGAGGTGATGCCGATGATGAAGAAGGTTCGTGCCCCTGGCATGGCCTTCTTCCTGGTGGCACTACCCGTTGCGGTGTACGCCGCGTTCGGGGCGGAACGGTTGTTCCGGCGTGAGGTCTCCCTCAAGTCATTCGCGATACCGCTTGCCGTTTTCGGCGGCATCGGCCTGCTGGGCGCTCTCGGGGTGTTGGAGAGCATCGCAACGCTCTTCGTGTCCCCCCAGCAGACGCCGAAGCTCGCGGCCAACGCTCCTGAGCTGCGGGGCGGCTCACTCCGGCTGCTCGTGGCCGTGGCGCTTGGAGGCGGAGTCGTCTGGGGTATCTGGGCTGGTAAGCTCCGGGACTATGCCGCTACCGCGGCTCTCGGGCTCGTGGTTCTGGGCGACCTTTGGACTGTTGATCGTCGCTTCTTCGACTTCAAGCCGGCCGCAGCCGAGCTGTTTGCCGAGGATCCCATCACCAGCAGACTCCGCCAGGAGCGGAAGCCGTTTCGTGTACTCGACGTGGGGGTGTATCCCGGCTCGGTGCTGATGGCCTACTCGGTGCAGAGCATCCTGGGCTATCACGGCAACGAGCTCCGGTTTTACGATGACCTGCTCGGCGGGAAAAACGTCTGGCGTAACCACGGCAGCCCGAACCTTCACGATCTGCTGGCCGTGCGCTACCTGATCCTGCCCGACTCGCAAACGGTGCCAGGGTTCCATCGCGTCGCCGGTCCTGTGCCCACGGCGCACGGCTCGATGGGCCTCCTGTACCAGCGCGACTCGGCTGCGCCGTACGTCCGGGTCGTGCCAGCGGCGGCCAAGCTGCCCGAGGACCAGGTGGTGCCCACGGTCATCGATCCGCGCTTCCCGCTGAATGACGTCGTGCTGCTCTCGGATACGGTCTCCGCCTCCCCGGAGCCGATTCGGAGCGACGCCCCCGACAGCACAGCGGTCCGGGCCGCACTCACCGATTGGAAGCCGGGCAGTATGCGCATCTCGCTCGCGGGAACCGACTCGAGGCCGCGTTACCTGCTCATCAGTGAGAACTGGCATAAGGACTGGCATGCGCGGGTGGACGGGACGCCCGCCCTGGTGTATAGAGGCAACCACGCCCTCATGACGATCGTGATTCCGCCGGGGGCAAGGGAGGTCGCCCTCGATTTCGACTCGCCCGAGTATGCCACGGGCAAGATCATCAGCCTGTTCGCGCTGCTGGCCATCGCCGCGCTCTACGGTTGGTCTCTGGCAGCCCGCCGGCGGCGGACGGATGGCTGACCGCGCACTGGTGGTGGTGCCGACCTACAACGAGGCGATGAACCTCCCGTTGATCGTGCCCCAGGTCCTGGCGCAGAACCCGGGGGTCGACCTGCTGGTGGTGGACGACAACTCGCCCGATGGGACTGGACGGCTCGCCGACGACATGGCGGCCGCGGAGCCCCGCATCCACGTCCTCCATCGGCCCGCCAAAGATGGTTTGGGCAAGGCCTATCTGGCGGGGTTTCGCTGGGCCCTGGAGCGTGAGTACGAGTTCGTGTTCGAGATGGACGCCGACTTCAGCCACGATCCCCGATTCGTCAGCGTGTTCCTGGAGGCGGCCAAGGACGCCGATCTGGTCATCGGGTCGCGCTATAAGACCGGCGTGAACGTGATCAACTGGCCGATCTCGCGGCTGCTCCTGTCGATCGGCGCCAACCTGTACGCCCAGTGGGTCACCGGGCTCCCCATCGTGGACTCCACCGGCGGCTTCAAGTGCTTCCGCCGCCGGGTCCTCGAGGCGATCGATCTCGACCGGGTGCGCTCCAATGGTTATTCCTTTCAGATCGAGATGAGCTTCCGGGCCTGGAAAAAAGGCTTCCGCCTGGTCGAGATTCCCATCATCTTCACCGACCGGGTCGAGGGGCAGAGCAAGATGAACAAGCGCATCGTGCGGGAGGCCATCTGGATGGTCTGGTGGCTGCGGCTCAAATCGATGGTGGGGCAATTGTGAGAGGGACGATCATCTACAAGATGACCGGCTCGGGCAACGACTTCGTCGTGCTCGATGGCCGGTTCACTTCGCCCGAGCAATGGCCTGCCACCCGGGTTGCTGCGATGTGCGACCGGCGCTCCGGAGTCGGAGCCGACGGCCTGGTCATCCTGACCCCTGACGTCCCGGGCCGGGTCCGAATGACCTACTGGAACTCGGATGGCTCTCGAGCCGCCATGTGCGGCAACGCGGCGCTCTGCAGTACCAGGCTTGCCGTGTACCTGGAGCTGGCCGAGCCCGGCGAGCTCTGCCTGCTGACCGACGCCGGGGTGGTTCCCGGCCGGAGCAACGGCGCGGGCGACAGCGCCGAGATTGGGTTGCCGGATGCCGAGGTGCCGACTGAGGTTTCTGGTCTGGAGCCGTCGGCCGGCGAGCGCTGGCTCGTCCTGGGCATGGTCGGGGTGCCGCATCTGATCGTGCGGGTGGACGACATCGAACGGATCGACGTCTCCGGACGGGGCCGAGCCCTCCGGTTCGATGAGCGCCTTGGCGAGGCCGGCGCCAACGTCAATTTCGTCGCGCCGGGAATCGCGGCCGGTGAGGCCTGGACCATCCGGACGTATGAGCGCGGTATCGAGGCCGAGACGCTGGCCTGCGGTACCGGCGCGGTGGCGGCCGCCATCGCCCTGGCGGCGCGGGAGGAGGCGTCACTGCCGGTCAGGTTCCGCAGCAGGGGAGGCCCCGAGCTCCTGGTCAGAGCGGAGCTGCTGAGCGGCCGAGCGCACGATATCTGGCTCGGTGGCCAGGGCCGTCTCTTGTTTCGTGGGGTCTGGGAAGGGGTCTGACCGAGTTTTCCCACCAGGTGGTCCGGCAACTCAACCGTCTGTCCTCTAAGAATTTACGAGTAGCTACGGCGGATACATCCACAGTTCTCCACAGTTTTCCCCAGACTTACTTAACATAACATATCTTATACGTCGTAAGATCACAGCTATGCGAAGGGGACCCCTTGAGGCCCCGGTTCCTGGTCCGGCTTTGCCAGCCGCTGCTACCGCCCTGCTACATCTTCCCGTCGGTCAGCTCCGCCAGCCGGACCCGAGCTTCCGTGAAGCCGGAGCTTTTCGGGTGGCGGTTGATCACCTCGCGATAAGCCGCCTCCGCCTCCTTGGTCTTCCCGGCCGACAGGTACGCCCGCGCCGCGTCGATCAAATAGCGAGCCTTCAGATACTCCACGTCGGCCGATTTGGACGCGTTGGTGAACGCCTCCGCCGCCTCGGCCGGCCGCTTCGAGTTCTCCAGCGCCGTTCCCAGCAGCCCGTACGCCGGCGCCAGGAACTCCCGGGGCGGTTTCTTGGCCAGAAATTCCCGCAGGCCCACCGCCGCCAGCTCCGCCTGACCGTTGATCAGCCTCACCTGGTTCAGCGTGATGACCGCCTCGGTGGCGGCGTCGGTCCCGCGGTAGGTCTCGATCAGCCGCTGGAGCTCGCTGGACGCCAAGGGGAGGTTGCCCGCCTCGGCGGACGACCGCGCCTGGTTGAGGCTGCGGGCGGCGAAGGCCTCCTTGCGCTGGCCACTCGACCAGATCACCCAGCCGAGCACGCCCAGGAGCAGGACCGCCAGCACCGCCGCTCCGATCAAGCGCCGCTTGTCGCGATACCAGGCAGTGGGTGTCGCAGTTGCGGTTGCTTGGTCTCGAGTCGTTGCTTCCACCATCGTTGCCATGTCGTGTCACGAGTAAGGTTGAAACTGCGCCGGTCGAGATCCGACGTCCGAGTGCCCCCGGCGTGACTCGAACACGCGGCCAACAGTTTAGGAAACTGCTGCTCTATCCATCTGAGCTACGGGGGCCGGGATCACTGCTCCGCAGCCGGTAAACATGCCATGCCGGGCGGTCTTCGGGCAACCCGGCACCCTGCCACGTAGCCCCTCTGTCATCACGTAGCCCCTCTGTCATCACGTAGCCCCTCTGTCATCCTGAGCGCAGCGAAGGAGACCATGCTGGCATGGCCCCCTTCGACTTCGCTCAGGGTGACAGGGTGACAGGCCTCCGCATCGGCTCTAGCGTCCCTACACCGACGCCAGCACGTGACAGCCCTCCCCTTGCAGCCTTTCCCGCCCCTTCAGCAACGCGATCTCCAGCAGGAAGGACCATCCCATCACCTCGCCTCCCAACTTGCTTGCCAGCCTTCCCGCCGCCTTGGCGGTTCCCCCGGTTGCCAGCACGTCGTCCACGATCACGACTTTACTCCCTGACGGGAGGCTGTCCCGGTGACACTCCAGGGCGTCGGTCCCATACTCCAGCGCGTACTCCTCCGTCACCCTCTCCCAGGGGAGCTTTCCGGGCTTCCGCGCGGGCACGAAGCCGGCGCCGAGGGCCGTGGCCACCGCGCCGCCGAGAATGAACCCCCGGGCCTCGATGCCCACCACGTGAGTGACGCCACGGGAGACGAAGGGCTGCGCCATCGCTCCGACCACGTCGTGCAGCAGTGAGGCGCTGCCGAGCACCGGGGTGATGTCCTGAAAGAGGATGCCCGGCTTGGGATAGTCCTTGATGGGCCTGAGCGCGGCGCGGACTCGGTCCTCCAATGCCATCGTCCCGTTCATCGGATGTCGAAGCTCCTGGAAGAAACGGTCTCGTCCACGTCGTCCTGTCGCTCCACCCCTTCGACCTCCGCGTGGGCCGGCCCCGCCCGCAGCAGCTCCTCCAAGCGGGCGAGCGCCTCCGCTCCCGGCCCTGACGCAACCACCTCGACCCGCCCGTCCGGCAGGTTTCTGGCGTATCCGCCGAGCCCAAGGCTGCGCGCATGTCGGGCGACGAACCAGCGGAACCCGACTCCCTGGACCATGCCCGAGACCAGGAACCGGCTGGTCACGCCGGCCGGTCTCTCCTCGCCCGTATGGCCTCGACCGCGATGGGCAGCACCGAGAGCGCGATGATAGCCAGGATCACCAGGGTGAAGTTCTTCTTCACTGCCGGAAAATTGCCGAAGAAATACCCCAGGGGCACGAACAGGCCGACCCAGAGCACCGCCCCCACCACGTTATAGGTGATGAACTTCGGGTAACTCATCGCGCCTACGCCCGCCACGAATGGCGCGAAGGTCCGGATGATGGGCACGAACCGGGCGAGAATGACGGTCTTCCCTCCGTGCTTCTCGTAGAAGGCGTGGGTTCGATCCAGATAGTCCTTCCGCAGGAACCTCACGTTACCGGTGAAGGCCCGTGGTCCGATCCAGGCCCCCACCCAGTAGTTCACCGTATCCCCCAGGATCGCGGCCGCGATGAGCAGCACCACCAGAAGCCACAGGTCCAGCGAGCCCAGCGCCGCGAAGGTTCCGGCGGCGAAGAGCAGCGAGTCTCCCGGAAGGAACGGCGTCACCACCAGCCCGGTCTCCGCGAACACGATGAGAAAGAGGATGAGGTGGGTCCACACGCCATAGTCGGCGATGACCCGGCTCAAGTGCTGGTCGAGGTGCAGGAAGAGATCGATGACCGACCGCAGCAGATCCATGCGGGTCTCCGAGGACTAGCGGAAGCCGAATTCGCCGAGCAGCGGCACGAACCGCACGTCGGCCACGGTGGTATGGCGGAGCTCATCGCCTTCCCGGCGGATGAGCGTGAGCGTCTGGTTGGTGCGATCGCCGAGCGGGATGACCATGCGGCCTCCGGGGGCGAGCTGTTCCACCAGCGGCGCCGGGATCTCCGGTGACGCGGCCGCCACCAGGATGGCATCGTACGGGGCGAACGGCCGCCAGCCCAAGGTGCCGTCGCCCACCAGAACGGTGACGTTCCGGATCCCGGCGGCCTCCAGCGTCTCTCGGGCCCGCTGGGCCAGCGTTGCGATCCGCTCCACACTGAAGACGGCGTCGCACAGCAGCGCCAGCAGCGCGGTCTGATACCCCGAGCCGGTGCCGATCTCCAGCACCCGCTCGCGGCCGGTGAGGCTCAGCAGCTCGAGGTAGCGGGCCTGCACCCAGGGCTGGGAAATCGTCTGGCTGCTGCCGATGGGGAGCGCCGCGTCGTCGTACGCCCGGTGCCGCACGCTTTCCGGCACGAAGAGGTGACGGGGCACCATCCGGATCGCGCGGAGCACCGCGAGGTCACGGATCCCCTTCTGTTGCAGGGTCTCGACCAGCTGGGCCCGGTAGCCGCCGTACCCGTCCCCCTCCCCTACCCCTCCAGCGACCATCCGCGCACCGTCTCCAGCAGCGAGTAGTTGGTGAGATCCATGTGCAGCGGCGTCACCGAGATGAACCCTTCCGCCACGGCGAGGTGGTCGGAGTTCTCGGTTCCGGTCCAGGTGATCGTGCCTCCGCCGATCCAGAAGATCTCCCGGCCCCAGGGATCCTTCATCCGGGTGAGCGACTCCGAGAAGAAGCGGCTGCCCAGCTTGGTGACCTGGATCCCGCGCACCTCGGAAGCCGGTACTTTGGGAAGATTGATGTTGAGCAGGGTCTGCTCCGGGAAGTCGGGAACGCTGACGATGCGCCGCACCAGTTGCAGCAGCACATCCTGGTACGTCGCCATGGTCTCGGGCTGGTTGCCGGAAAACGAGATCCCGATGCCGGGCACGCCCAGGGTCACGGCCTCCATCGCCGCCGCCACGGTGCCGGAGTAGAGCACGTCCTCGCCCATGTTGGGGCCGTGGTTCACCCCCGAGAACACGAAGTCGGGCCGCTCCGGCATCAGCGCCTGGATCGCGAGCATGGCGCAATCGGTCGGCGTGCCGTCGATCTGCCACGCGCCGTCGGGTCGCCGCGCCGGACGCAATGGCCGGTGGAGGGTGAGCGAGTGTGACGTCCCGCTCTGCTCCCGGTCCGGCGCCACGACCGTGACGTTCCCGACCTCGCGGCAGACGTCGGCGAGCAGAGCCAGCCCCGGTGCCAGGATGCCGTCATCGTTGGTGACCAGGATGTTCATGGGGGAGCAAGATAGCGGGTCGGCGCTACCTTCCCGACGATTTGCCGCCCCGTGGCGCGGCCGCCGTCGGCGGCGGCGGGCTGCTTGCCGGAGCCTTCCCGTCGAGGATCGCGATCGCCGCCTCCACCGCCGTCCGGGCTTCGCTGGCCACCTCGGCCTCGAACGCCTTCCGCGCGCTGGTCCGAAGGTCGCCGGTGCGGCGGTACTGGTCGATCCGCTGGCGGGCGCCGTCAATGGTGAACTTCTCAGTGTACAGCAACTGTTTCACCAGCATGATCAGCTCCACTTCCCGGCTCTTGTAGACCCGGTTCCCCGAGCGGTTTTTGGCCGGGTTCAGAAAGCGGAACTGGCTCTCCCAATACCGGAGCACGTGCGGCTTGAGCTCGGTCAGCGAGCAGACTTCGCCGATCGAATAGAACTCCTGCACTGGGCGGGTCGTGCTCATCGCGCTTGCCTCATCGCCATTGCTCCGACTTGAGTTCGCGGCCCATCAGCTCGGCGATCGCCTCGCGGGGCGGCCTGCCTCGAAACAGCACTCCACAGACCTGCTCGATGATCGGCAGCTCGATGCCCATCCGCCGGCCCAGCGCGGCGCCCGCGACCGAGGTGTTCGCCCCCTCGGCCACGCTGCGGTGGGCCGCCCGATACTCCTCGAAGCTCTGGCCCTGGGCGAGGGCTACGCCGAGGGCACGATTACGGCTCAGGCTCCCGGTCGTGGTGAGGACCAGGTCGCCCATCCCGGCGAGGCCGGCGAAAGTGAGGGGGTCGGCTCCCATGGCGACCCCCAGCCGGGTGATCTCCGCGAGGCCCCGGGTGATCAGCGCGGCTCGCGGGTTGTGGCCCAACCCCAGGCCCTCGGCGATCCCCGCGGCGACGGCGATCACGTTCTTCAGCGCGCCGGCCAACTCGACCCCAACCACGTCCAGGTTGCTGTAGACCCGGAACAGCGGGGTGGCGAACACCTGCTGGGCGGCCCGCGCGGTGCCCTCGTCGCGCGCCGCCGCGACCACTGCGGTCGGCTGCCCTTCGCACACCTCGGCCGCGAAGCTGGGACCCGAGAGCGCCGCGAAGCGCAGCTTCGGCAGCACCTCCTCGAAGACCTGCGACATCAGGGCCAACGTGTCGATCTCGATCCCCTTGGTCACACTGACCACCAGCGCGCCGCCGGGCAGCGATCCCTCGAGGTGACCGATCACGCCGCGCACCGCATGGCTGGGCGGCGCCGACACCACCACCTCCACGTCGGAGACCGCCTCCCCCACATCGGACAGAGCACGGATCCGCGCGGAAAGCGGCACCCCGGGGAGAAACAGCGGATTCTCCCGCGTGTAATTCACCGCCTCCACCACCTCGGGCTCGTAGGCCCAGAGCCGCACGTCGTCACCCTTGTGAGCCAGGAGGTTCGCGAGCGTCGTACCCCAACTTCCCGCGCCCAGCACCGCGATCCGGGTCACGGATGGGCGGGAGGCGTGGCCCGGCGGCCGAAGCGGCTCTCGGTGCCGTTGAGCAGGCGCCGGATGTTGGC
>JACCRH010000129.1 GCA_013813675.1 Gemmatimonadales bacterium | reverse complement strand
CCGTTCATCCCGCCGCGGATTCAGCGGCCGCCCGCGAGCCCGCGCGGCCCCAAGCCGGTGTTCAGCAGCAGCGCGCCCCCCGCCTCCACCAGGCCGGGTGCGCCTTCGTCACGCCCGGGCCAGGCTCCGCCGGCGCGGACCTTCGGGCCCGACGCCGAGAAGGGGGGGAGCCGCAAGAAAGGCAAGAAGGGCAAGCGCTCGATGGTGGATCAGGACGCAGTGCAGGCCAACATCCTGCGCACCCTTCAGGGTATGAAGGGAGGCGCCGGCCGGAAGGGCCGGCGTTCCGACGAGCCTTCGTTCCGCGACGTGCAGGCCGGCCGGCTGGCCGAGGAGCGGGAGAGGGAAAAGACCCGGATCCGGGTGAACGAGTTCATCTCGGTCTCCGAGCTCGCCGCCGCCATGAAGGTGCCCGCCACCCAGATCGTCCAGTTCGCCTTCAAGGAGCTGGGCCTCATGGTCACGGTGAACCAGCGGCTCGACTTCGACCAGATCGAGCTCATCGCCTCGGCCTTCGGCTTCGAGGCGGTGCGGGAAGACGAATACGCCGCGCAGGCCGAGGCCGACCAGGTGGAGGAGGCGCCGGGGAGTCTCTCGTTCCGGCCTCCGGTGGTCACCATCATGGGCCACGTGGACCATGGCAAGACCTCGCTCCTCGACTACGTCCGCAAGGCGAACGTGGTGGCGGGCGAAGCGGGCGGCATCACCCAGCACATCGGCGCCTACCACGTGACCTTGCCCGGCGACCGGCAGATCACCTTCCTCGACACCCCGGGCCACCAGGCGTTCACCGCCATGCGCGCCCGCGGGGCCCAGGTCACCGACATCGTCGTGCTGGTGGTGGCGGCCGACGACCAGGTCATGCCCCAGACCATCGAAGCGATCAGCCACGCCAAGAACGCCGGCGTGCCGATGATCGTCGCCATCAACAAGATCGATCTGCCCAGCGCCAACGTGCCCAAGGTCAAACAGGATCTGCTGCAGCACAACGTGGTCCTGGAGGAATTCGGCGGCAACACCCTCGCCGCGCAGATCTCGGCCAAGAAGGGCACCGGGGTGGACGCGCTGCTGGAGCAGATCCTGCTCCAGTCCGAGATCCTGGACCTCAAGGCCAATCCCGACGCCAAAGTACAGGGCACCGTGCTGGAAGCGACGCTGGATCCCGGTAAGGGGCCCCTCGCCACCATCCTGGTCCAGAAGGGCACGCTCCGGGTGGGCGACAACTTCATCTGCGGCAAGTTCTCCGGCCGGGTGCGAGCGCTCTACGACGAGCGGGGCAAGACGGTGAAGGAGGCCGGCCCCTCCATTCCGGTGCAGATCCTCGGGTTCGAGGGGGTGCCGGCCGCGGGCGATACCTTCGCGGTGGTGACCGACGCGGTGGAAGCCCGCGAGATCGCTCAGAAGCGGCAGCGGCTGGAGCGCGAGGCCCAGAACCGGCGCACCGCCCGCGGCGGGACGCTGGAGGACTTCAGCCGGGCGCTCAAGGAGGGCGAGGTCTCCACCCTCCGCATCATCATCAAGGCCGACCAGGGCGGTCCCGCCGAAGCGCTGGCCGACGCCTTGGCCCAGCTCGGCACCGGCGAGGTGCGGGTGGACGTGGTCCACCGCGGGGTGGGCGCCATCACCGAGAGCGACATCCTGCTCGCCAAGGCCTCGGGTGCGATCGTGCTCGGATTCCACGTCAGGCCCGACTCCAACGCCCGCGCGGCGGCGGAGCGGGAACAGGTGGATGTCCGGACCTACCGCATCATTTACGAAGCGGTGGAGGACGTGAGGAACGCGCTCGAGGGCCTGTTGAAGCCGGAGGAGCGGGAGACCGTCCTGGGCGAGGCCGAGGTGCTGCAGCTCTTCAAGGTGAGCAAGGTGGGCACCATCGCCGGATGTATGGTGCGGAGCGGCATCATCCAACGCACCGCGAGGGCCCGGGTCATCCGCGACGGCGTGCCGGTGTACACCGGCTCGCTCTCCAGCCTCAAGCGCTTCAAGGACGACGTGCGGGAGGTGCGGGAGGGCCTTGAGTGCGGCATCGGGATCGAGAACTTCAACGATCTCAAGGTCGGCGACCGGATCGAGTCCTACCGGATGGAAGAGGTGAAGCGCACGCTGTCGGCCAGCGCCGCCGGAGGGGCGACGAGCTAGGCGGCGCCGGACGGCCGATCCTGGCTCTCGTATGGTGGTCGCGATCCAGACCTGGGACCTGCACCTCCCCAACTGCCACTCCCTCAAGGAAAAGCGGGGAGTGCTGAAGCCGCTGACGACCGGGCTCCGGCGGAGCTTGAACCTGTCGGTGGCGGAAACCGGGCACCAGGACCTCTGGCAGCGGGCGGAGATCGCCTGCGCGGTGATCGGCACCGCCCGGCCGGTGGTCGAGGAGATTCTCCGGGCCGCGGACCGCGCGGTGGAGGAGACCGACGGCGTGCGGATCGTGGACACGGTGACCCAGTACCGATGAAGCGACAGCCTTCCCGCCGGCCGGAGCAGGTCGCCGGCACCATCCGGCAAGTCATCGCCGACGCGCTCGCTCGCGAGGTGCGCGATCCCCGCGTCGGGTTCGTCACCGTCACCGCCGTCCTCGTCACCAACGAGCTCTCCCATGCCCGGGTAATGGTGAACGTCCCCGGTGGCGAGGCGGAGAGGGCCAAGGCGATGGAAGGACTGCAGAGCGCCGCCGGCTTCTTTCGCTCCCGCGTCGCCCGCTCGCTCACCACCCGGACAGTCCCCGAGCTGCACTTCGAGCTCGACCAAGGGGTCGCGCACGCGGCGCGGATCGAGGAGCTGCTCCAGTCGATCCGGCGGGAGGAGCCGGGCTGATCGGGGCGCTGCTGGTCGACAAGCCCGCGGGCATCACCTCGCATGACGCGGTCCAGCGGGTTCGCCGGGCGCTCGGCACCCGGTCGGCGGGTCACACCGGAACGCTGGACCCGTTCGCCACCGGCCTGCTGGTCGTACTGGTGGGACGGGCCACCCGGCTGGCGCGGTTCGTGGGGCCCCAGCCCAAGACGTACCTGGCAACCGCCCGGTTGGGTGCCCGGACCGATACCGACGACCTCACCGGCGCGCTGGTCGAGGAGTCGGCGGTGGATGGGTTGAGCGAGGAGCAGGTCTTTGCCGCGCTGGCGTCATTTGCCGGAGAGCAGCGGCAGCGCGCCCCCGCGTACTCCGCCAAGCACATCGGTGGAGAGCGGAGCCACCGTCTCGCCCGCCGGGGCCTGGCGGTGGAGCCGCCGGAAGCCTCGGTGACCGTCCACCGTATAGAACCGGTCGGCTGGGTCTCGCCGGCCCTGACCTTCCGAGCCACGGTGAGCGCCGGCACCTATCTCCGGTCGATTGCCCGGGATCTCGGAACCCGGCTCGGCGTGGGCGGCCACCTCACCGCGCTGCGCCGCGAGGCGATCGGGGGGCTCCGGGTGGAGGATGCCGTCACGCTCGACCGGGTGACTCGGGACAGCTTGCTTCCGGTGCTCCAGGTGCTGCGGCACTTGCCGGCGGTCGAGCTGGACCCGGAGGCCAGGGCGGCGGTGCTGCATGGACGCGCGGTGGCCGACGGCGAGGCGGCGGGGCGGAGCGGCGGCGTGGTGGCGCTGCTCCAAGGCTCCGAGCTGGTGGCCGTGGCGCGGGCCGAGGATGGCTGGCTCAAGCCCACCGTCGTCCTGGGTGACGCGTGATCGAGCAGCTCCCCCGCTCGCCGGACGGCACCGTAGTCACCGTGGGCTCGTTCGACGGGGTGCACTTGGGGCATCAGGCGGTGCTGCGCGAGATCGCCAGGCGCGCCGAGGCGGCGGGACGGGCCAGCGTGTTGGTCACGTTCGAGCCCCATCCGCTCGAAGTGGTGAATCCCCAGGCGGCGCCGCCGCTGCTCACCACCGGGGCGGAGCGGCGGGAGATTCTGGCGCAGACCGAGCTCGACGTCGCGTACTTCCTGCGGTTCGACCGCCAGGTTGCCGCGATGACACCGGAGGAGTTCGTGCGCGGGGTGCTGCTGCAGCGGTGCGGTATGCGCGAGCTGGTGATCGGGCACGACCACGGATTCGGCCGCGGCCGGAGCGGCGACGTGGACACGCTGCGTCACCTGGGCGCCACCCTGGGATTTGATGTCGACGTGGTGCCTCCGGTGGACTTCGGCGATCAGCACGTGTCGAGCTCGCGGGTGCGCCGGGCGGTGGGAGGCGGAGACCTGGCCAGCGCCGCCCGGATGCTGGGACGCCCGTACACCGTGAGCGGTGTGGTCGGGCGCGGTGAGCGGCGGGGCCGGTTGATCGGCATACCGACGATCAACCTCGCCGAGGTGCCCCCGCAGAAGCTGCTGCCGCCCGATGGCGTCTACGCCGTTCGAGTGGAGTGGCGCGGGGGCCGGGCCGGCGGAATGATGAACCAGGGCCCCAAGCCGACTTTCGCCGACGGGCGCCGTACGCTCGAAGCCCACCTCTTCGAGTTCGACGACGACCTCTACGGAGAGTGGGTGAGGATCGAATGGGTGGAACGGCTCCGCGACGTGGAGCGTTTCGCCTCGGTGGAGCAGTTGCAGGACCAATTGAACCGTGATCGGATCCGCGCCCAGTCGGTGCTCGCCGGCGCCCGGACCGATCTCAACCGTGCGACCCACGCCTGAGCGTCGACCGACGAATGTCTATTCGCAACCGCCTGCTCGTGATCCTGGCACTCGTTGCCCTCAGCGTCTTCTACCTCGTGCCCCGCAACATCACCCTGCGGGAGCGCGATCTCGAAACCGGGGTGATCACCGACCGGACCGAGAAGCGGGTGCCGCTGAAGCTCGGCCTCGACCTCCAAGGCGGGATGCATCTGGCGCTGGAGCTCGACCAGTCGAAGCAGGTGTCCGCCGACCCCCGCCGCGACCTCGATCTGGCGCTCACCGTGCTGCGCAAGCGGATCGACGAGTTCGGCGTCTCCGAGCCGGTGATTCAGAAGGTGGGTGACGAGCGGATCGTGGTGGAGCTGCCGGGCATCGACGATCCTGCCCGCGCCAAGTCCATCGTCCAACGCAGCGCCTTTCTCGAGTTCCGCATCACCGACGAGACCAACGCGCTCGACAAGGCGATCCCCGCGATGGACCGGGCCCTCCGGGGACTCGGGATCCGTGGCGACAAGCCCGCCGCCCGTCCCTCGGCGGTCGAGCAGTTGCTGGGTGGTGACACCGCGAACAAGGCGGCGGCCGACAGCGGGGCCAAGCCGGCTCCGGCGAAGGGCGCGGCAGCCGGCGACAGCGGAGCCCGGGCCGGCGCGGCGAAGGACACCGCGGGCAAGGACACCGCGGCGACCGACACCGCGGCGACCGACACCGCGGGTGCGGGCAGCGGCGTGCTCGCCAGCCTCATTCAGGTCTCCGGCGCCGCGGGCGGCGCCGCGCCCGGCGAGTACATGGTGCCGGAGACCGCGTTTCCCCGGGTGGACAGCCTGTTGAACCTTCCCCCGGTGAGGCGCCTCCTTCCCCGCGGGGTCACGCTTCGTTGGTCGGCCCAGCCCACCAGCGTTGGGGTCGAGTCCTACCGATTCCTCTACGCCCTCGACGACCGGCCGATCATCACCGGCAGCAACCTGGAGGACGCCCAGGCCCAGATCGATCCGCTCACCAACGGGCCGATCGTCACCTTCCAGCTCGACCGCGCGGGTGGCCGCAAGTTCGGCGACGAGACCGGCCGCCATGTGGGCGACTACATGGCCATCCTGCTCGACGGCCGGGTGCAGGGCCGCCCGCCGGTGATCCAGAGTCGGATCAGCCGCAACGGCCAGATCACCCTGTCGGGCCGGACGCTGCAGGAGGCACAGGACCTCGCTCTCACCCTCAAGGCCGGCGCCCTGCCGATCCCGCTCAAGATCGTCGAGGAGCGGCAGATCGGGCCCAGTCTGGGACAGGACGCGATCCGTTCTGGCGTCATCTCCGGATTCATCGGCACTCTGTTCGTCGTGGTGGTGATGGTGCTCTACTATCGCCTGGCTGGTGTCCTCGCGGTGGCGGCCTTGACGCTGTACCTGCTCTTTACGCTCGGCGGGCTCTCCATGCTCGATGCCACGCTCACCCTCCCGGGGCTCGCGGGCCTGGTGCTCTCGATCGGCATCGCGGTGGACGCCAACGTGCTCATCTTCGAGCGAATACGGGAGGAGCTGGCGGCGGGAAAGACGGTCCGGCTGGCGGTGGACGAGGGGTTCAAGCACGCGATGAGCGCGATCATCGACTCCAACGTGACCACGGTGCTTACCGGACTCTTCCTCTTTCAATTCGGCACCGGGCCGGTGAAGGGCTTCGCCGTCACCCTCATCCTGGGCATCGCGGCCTCGATGATCACCGCGATCTTCGTCACCCGGACGCTGTTCCTGATCTGGCTGGACCGGAAGCCCACCATGGCCACACTGAGCATCTGATCCCATGAGACTCTTCGCCAACGCCAACTACGACTTCATCGGCCAGCGCAAACGGGCCTACGCCATCACCGCGGGGTTCATCGCGATCGGGTTCCTCGCCCTGCTGCTCCGGGGCGTCAACTACAGCGTCGAGTTCACCGGCGGCACCCTGATCCAGGTGGAGACCGAGAAGCCGGCCGACGCCGGCCGCCTGCGCGACGCCTTGCAGTCCCGGGGCATCGACGGCGCCGAGATCCAGACCTTCGGCTCCGACCGGGAGCTGGTGGTGCGAGCCCGCGCCGCGCGGGAGGGCTCGGATGCCAACGACACCCAGGCGACGGCCGAGGCCGTGTCCCAGGCGCTCGACGCCACCCTGGGCGCTGGCACCTATCGGATCATCCGCACCGAGGCGGTGGGCCCCAAAGTGGGCGGTGAGCTGAGGCAGCAGGCAGTGCTCGCGATTCTGATGTCCTTCCTCGCCGTCCTGGCTTACCTCGCGTTCCGCTTCGAGTGGCGCTTCGGCATCGCCGCGGTGGTGGCGACCATCCACGATATCGTGGCGGCCATCGCCTTCATCGGGATCGCCCGGCTGGAGGTGAGTCTGTTCGTGGTCGCGGGACTGCTCACCATCGTCGGCTACTCGCTCAACGACACTATCGTCATCTTCGACCGCATCCGGGAAAATCTCCATCGCCGGAAGCGCGAGGGCTTCGACGCCATCCTGAACCGCTCGATCAACGAGACCCTGCCACGGACGTTCTTCACCGGAACCACGGCACTCGGCAGCCTGGTTGCGCTGAGCGTGCTGGGCGGCGACGTGGTGCGTCCCTTCGCGCTGCTGATGCTGTTCGGCGTGGTCGTCGGCACCTTTTCCTCGATCTACATCGCCGCGCCGGTCCTGCTCGCCATCGAGAAGCGCTGGCCCGGGCCCGACGCGCGCGGCCATCTCGGTGCCAAGCCTGCGGCGCCGTCCGGGAGCCGGAAGCCCCAGCCAGTCGGGTGAGCGCCCCCGCGCGAGGCAGGGCGGTGAAGCCAGTACTTCATCCCGAGCGTATGCGAGGGACCTGCTCCGCAAGAATCGTCAGCTCGCGGCGTAGGTTCCTCGCTTCGCTCGGGATGAGGTAAGGGGCTCGCGCGACCTCCTGTGGACCAGGCACTCGCGATGCTGGTCGACACCCACTGCCACCTCGCCGACCCCGCCTATGACCCCGACCGCCCGGCGGTGCTCCAACGGGCCTGGGAATCCGGCGTCGCGCACCTCGTGGTGATCGGTGAGTCCCCCGAGGCCTCCGAGCGTGCCCTCGCGCTCGCCGCCCTGGAGGATCGCCTTTCGACCACCGCGGGTGTCCACCCCCACGACGCGAATAGCTGGAGCCCGGCGTCGGCGGCATGGCTGCGCGAGCGGCTCCGGCATCCCCGGGTGGTCGCTGCCGGGGAGATGGGGCTGGACTACCACTACGACCATTCGCCTCGGGCCGAGCAGCGCGCGGCATTCGAGGCCCAGCTCGCCATCGCAGGCGAGGCAGGGAAGCCCGCCGTCATCCACGCCCGCGAGGCCGACCAGGACGTCGCCGCCGTGCTTCGCGGCCAGCCGGGCGTCACCGCCATCCTCCATTCCTTCAGCAGCGGCCCGGACCTCTTGCGAGCGGGGCTGGTCCTCCGCCACTATGTGTCGTTCAGCGGGATGGTCACCTTCAGGAACTGGCGCTTGGACCAGGCGATCCTCGACACGCCGATAGACCGGCTGCTCCTGGAGACCGATGGTCCCTACCTCGCCCCGGTGCCGCATCGCGGGAAGCGCAACGAGCCGGCGTTCGTCCGCCGGGTGGCCGAGCGTGTCGCGTCGGTGCGTGGCCTCCCCCCCGACGAGCTCATCGCGCGCACGTCTGAGAACGCCGCCCGTGTATTCGGATTTCACCTGCCCGGATCGGAGAGCCTCGCCCAGTGACGACCGTGCCGTCCGACATCGCCATCGCCCAGGCAGCCAAGCTGCGTCCCATCGCCGAGGTGGCGGCCGAAGTCGGCCTGGGCCCCGACGAGATCCTGCCCTACGGCCGCTACAAGGCCAAGATCAGCGCCGAGGCGATCGCCAAGCGGAAACCGAAGGGCCGCCTGGTGCTGGTCACCGGCATCAACCCCACGCCCGCCGGCGAAGGCAAGAGCACCGTCACGGTCGGCGTGAGCCAGGCGCTCCGGCGGCTCGGGAAAAAGGTGGTGGTGTGCATCCGCGAGCCGAGCCTGGGCCCGGTGTTCGGGGTCAAGGGGGGAGCGGCGGGCGGGGGCTACGCGCAGGTGGTCCCCATGGACGAGATCAACCTGCACTTCACCGGCGACTTCCACGCCATCACGTCGGCGCACAATCTGCTCTCGGCGATGCTCGACAACCATCTGCACCATGGCAATGCCTCAGGACTCGACCCCCGGAGGATCACCTGGCCGCGGACGCTCGACATGAACGACCGCGCGCTCCGGTCCATGGTCATCAGCCTGGGCGGCATCAACGCCGGCCCGGTGCGCGAAGAGCGGTTCGTGATCGTGCCGGGGAGCGAGATCATGGCCATCCTGGCGCTCGCCACCGACCTCGCCGACCTCGAGGCCAGGCTCGGCCGGATCATCGTCGGGCTCACCCGCGACCGGAAGCCGGTCACCGCGTCGGATCTCAA
>JACCRH010000108.1 GCA_013813675.1 Gemmatimonadales bacterium | reverse complement strand
CGGCCGCGGCCTCGGCTGCCTCCAGGGCGGCATCGGCGCTGCGCGCGAGCATCAGGAAGTTGCCGCCCCCCACGCCCTTCACCATGCCGAACTTTTCCTGCACCAGGAATTCGCCCTCCATCACCGGTATGCGCCAGAACCGCTCGCCACCCACCACCTTGCTCGCCTGAAACCCGTCGCCGAAGAATCGCAGCGCCGATCCCACCCCGACCCGGTCGGGTGCCTCGGGCATTCCGTCGAAACAGGCGGTCGTGGGGCAGGTGAGGACCGTCTGGCCGACCCGCTCGATCAGCCGCTTCGACAGGTCATCCTTGCTCATCGTCATCAGGAGCACGCTGAATCCCGGGCGTCCGTCCGGGGTGTCGGCGGCGCCCAGCTCGCGCTCGATGGCGGCCTCGCACTTGCAGCCGATGACCGATGTGGCGAAGCCGGTGAGCTTGACCGCCGCTTCGCGAGCCCACCGGGGGGAGCGGCCGGTGATGACCAGCCGCGCCACCCGCATGGTGAACGCCTCGGCGAAGGTGTCCTCGATGAAGACGCCGCGGATATTCACGGGGTTGCCCCGCTATGCCTGCGGCCTGCGACACGGGCAGTGTCATCCTGAGCGCAGCGAAGGAGGCAGAGCCTCGCTTCGGCTCCTTCGCTGCGCTCAGGATGACAACTCATCCTTCGGCTCACGCTGTCCTTCCAATCACCAGAGGCGCGTCCCGCAGGTCCCGCACCGGATAGTTGTCGAACGACACCGAGGAATACGCCTCGAAATGCTTGCGCAGGTCGCGCACGACCGCGTCGTCGTAACCCGGCGCGAGCCGGAGCCGCCGGCCGGCCGGCGCCCGCCGGAGCTGGCCCTCCTCGACGATCAGGGTCCCACCCTTCACCACGTAGCGCGGGGTGGAGAACATCCTCGCGATGTCGGGATCGCGAGAATAGATCGTCACGTCGGCATCGGCTCCGACGCCGAGCTGCCCCTTGGCCTGGAGCCCGAGCAACCGGGCCGGACCCGCCCGCGTCACGATGGCGATCTCGTTCAGGGTGTACTCCCGGGCGAGGCCATCCGCCAGCGCGCTCCCGGCGAGGAAGCGCTGGTTCACCTGCTTGAGGCGGTCGTCCCGCACGGCGCGGTCCATGAGGAGCTGGATCAGCGCCGGGTAGGAGAGAAACGATCCGCCATTCGGATGGTCGGTGGAGAGAACCACCCGCCAGGGGTCCTGGCTCAGGAGAAAGAGCTCCAGACCGACCACCCACTGGAGCGCCGAGACCGCGGTCTTCTCCTTGTAGGTTAGCGGCACGATGCCGCAGCCGCTCTCCAGCTCGATGTCGATATTGGTCCACCGGCGCCCGCTGCTCTGATGCAGCAGATATTCGACCGGAGCGTCCGCCGTGATGGTCATGGCGGGTCCGAACATCACCTGGCCGACGTCCACGCTCACTTCCGGGTGGGCATTGACGTACTCGATGACCTTCGCCGCGGCCGACGCCCACCCTTTCCCGGGTTCCCCGCCATAGCAGTGGAACTGCAGGTGGGTAAAGTGGGCTCGCCGCCCGGCCAGCGTCTCCATGCTGGCGAGCGTGGTCGCCGCGTTTCCAACGACACCCAGATTGTTGCAGTGGATGTGCACCGGGTGCGGAAGCCCCAGCTGGTTGGCCGCGTCGGTGAGCGCTTCCAGGATCGCGCGCGGCGTGACCTTGCGGCCGGACACCTCGTCGTCGAGGCCGGTGACATTGCGCTGTCCGGCCTTCCAGGCCTCGATGCCGCCCGGATTCACGATCTTCACCGCGTAGGCGCCGGCGGCGCCAAGCAGCCAGGCGGCGTAGTCTCGGGCCCGCTCGCGCTCGCCCCGCTCGATCTGACGCAACAGGTACTCGTCGTTGCCCATGAGGGCAAAGATGCCGGCGTCCACGCAGGGTGTGTCGTCCAACTCCGCGTGGCTGTGGCGCGCGAGCAGGGGCGCCACGGCGGCGTCGAAAGCGGTGGTGTATCCCAGCCCGGCATACCGGTAGCCCGTGGTGAAGGTGCTGGGCACCGTGCCACCGCTTCCGGAGCGGGATTCACCGTCGAGGAGTCTGGGCGGGGAGGCCGGATCGGCGGCATGCTCCTCGGGGATGAGGCGGCGGGCGTGGTTGCAGCTCGAGCTGGCGAAGTGGGCGTGGATATCCACTCCGCCGGGCATCACCACCATGCCGCGGGCGTCGAGCGTGGGGGCCCCGTCGGGCAGCGAGGCCACGACCCTGCCGTCCTCGATGCAGACATCGCGCTCCTCGCCGTCCACCCCGTTGGCCGGGTCGTGCAGGGCGCCACCCACGATCCGAAGCCGCGTCTTCGCGCTCATCCCGGCTTCGCCTCGGCGCGGCGGCGGAGCACGCTGAGCAACAGTCCCAGTGTGGCCGCCGCGCCGCGGGGATGTTCCAGCAGGCTCGTCAGCGGGAGCGGCACCTCGTCCATGCGATACCCGGTGCCCGCCTCGTGGATGCCTGCGACGCCGGTGTCGATCGCCACCCGGGCACCCGCCATCGCGCTTGCCCGTGGGCCGATCACTACGGCCGGAATCCGGCCGAGCGCGAGTGCGGGGTGGTCCAATGGGGCCACCGAGCCCGCCACCAGAAGCGCATCCGCTCCATCCGACCCCAGCCGCTCGAGGCCGGCGCGTCCGGCGTGGTAGTGCGGGTGGCCCTCCCGGAAGCTCACCCGCATCGGGTAGCCGGTCTGCCAGGTGAGGGCGGCTTCGGCACCGGAGCGGTTGCCCCCGGCCCGTAGGCTGCTGAGCGCGGCGCGGGTCGGCCCATTCAGCAGTTGGGTGAGCGCCAGCAGCCCCTCCACCCGCTGGGGGTCGCGTCCAGCCCCCAGGGCCTCGGCATCGTGGACCACCGCGATGTACTTGCCCTGCAGGAGGCGCTCCGCGATCGCCACCGCCGGCTGTAGCCGCGGCGGCAGCTCGCCCGGGCGCCGGCCCCGCAGCGTGGCTTGGATGATGGCCAGCGCGTCCACTTCCTCGCCCGGCGCGAATTGGGCGGCCAGCTCCGCCGGCTCCGGCCCGCGATCGTCGCCCACCGAAACCGAGACGAAGCGCCGGCTGCGGACGTGGGTCGCCGACTCGGCGGCCGCGTAGCGCTCCAGGTAGCGGGGGTATCGCTCTCTCGGGTCCACCGCCCAGAACAGCACCATGTCAGCCCGGTTCTTGATCTCACCTAGACTGGCCGCGGCACGCCCCCGGCGCTGGGCGACCAGCATTCCCGCCGCCGCCGAGTCCGAGGTGGTGCCGTCCACCTCGGCGCGGAGCGCGTCCGCCACCGCGATCGCGATGCACTGGGCCCGGGTGGTGAGATCGGGCGCGATGATCACCACAGGGTGTTCCGCGCCGCTCAGCAGCGCCGCCGCGGCCTCGACCGCCTGTTCGACGGTCGTGGACTGCCCGTCCGTCCGGATTTCCCGGGGCACGCTTCCATCGCCGAACCACTGCCGCGCCACCGGGCACGGCGGCGAGAGCTCAGCGATCCGGCCGTCGCGCACCCGCACCGTGAGATCGTCGCAGCCGCAGCCGCAGCCAAGGCAGGTGACCGATTGCAGCATCCGATCCTCGCTCACGCCGCGCCTCGCGCCGCTGGTTCGACCACTCGATAGACGGCCGCCGCCTTCGACTGAAGGGCGCGGCGGCAGGCCTCGGCGTTTCTGCCGGCCGCGAAGACGGTGCAGATCGGCCGCCCCCGGGAGATCCGCTCCCCGGCACGAGGGACATCGGCGATTGCCGGGTCGCGCAGCCACCGCCCCGTGGCGCGCGCGATCACGTCGCGGCGGGCAAAGACTATCGCCTTGCCGAGGATCCCCGATGCCGGACGGAACCGAGATTCTGGCAGACGGCCCCCGCACGCGTCCGCGTGCAGCGCGAAGAGTGACACGTCCGAGCGCCGCTCCAAGAGCTCCATGGAGGCGCAGAACCGCGGGTTGACCTCGATCGGCCACGGCACGCCCGCCCGCGCGATGAAATCGATGCCGTTGAGCCCCACCAGCCCGAACTCCCGGGTCACGGCCTCCGCCATCGCCGCCGCCCGGCCGAGCAGCCTGGCCTCCGCCGCGAAGAGCCCCCGGCCCACCAGGCTGCCACAGTAGCGGAAGCCGCTCGCCCCGAACTCTCGCTCGCCGACGATTTGCCGGCTCAGGGACAGCGCCAGGGCGCGCCGCCCGTCGGCCAGAAACACGATCGATCCGGGGGCACCGGCGACCCGCTCCTGCAGATACTGGTGTCTGCCCACGACACGTCCCCACTGCCAGGGCGAAGTACCGTGTCCGCCACCCGAGCGACGTGGCTTGAGCAGCCAGCGGCGGCGCCCGACCACGACGGCGCCAGGGGCGCGCGCCCGGGTCATCGGCGTCTCGAAGCCCAGTCTTCGGAGAGCCAGCATCAGCGCGATCGGATCCCGCACCCGTTTCAGCACGACAGGGGAGTTGCCCAGCAATCGGCGGCCGGCGGCGAGCGCCGCGACGGCGGCGGGGTGGTTCTCGAAATTGGAGGTGTAGGCCACGGCATCGGCGGCGATCGTCCGCGCGGCCGCGGCGGCCGCGGCGGGATCGAAGCCGCCATCCTCTCGGCGCAGAGCGATCACCCGCGCACAGGCGCGAAGGTCGAGATCGCCGAAGGCGTCTACCGCGGACACGGACCACCCCGCGCGGACCGCCGATGCGGCAAGCGGACGGGTCGTGATGCCCGCCAGGAGAAGTCTGCCGGAGGAGCTAGCCACGGATATCGAGTCCCAGCGTTCGGCGGGCGACGGCGGGGGGAATGACATGAAGATGATCGAGCACCGTTCCCTGGGCCTCCCGAATCCGGAGTCGCGTCACCAGCGCTTCGTGCCGCCCTCCCGCGAGTCCGTCGGCGAGGAGCGCCGCCCCTTGTGCTCCTTGCTTCGCGACGAGGGCGAAGCCTTCCAGCCGCCGCACCGGAGCGACACCCTGCAGCCCGGTATGCAGCCCCTGGAGCAGCTCGGTGTCGGCGGCGCCGCGACCCGAGACGACGACCTCATCCGCCTCCGGCGCCGAAAGCCTGAGCTGGGCCACCGCCTTCACCGCGCCCTCGACGTAGGCGGCGATGGCCAGCGCCCGGCCACCGGAGGAGGACCCCGCGACCGTCTCGACCCCACCGCCGAAGAGCAGCGCCTTGGTCACCGTGCCGGCGAGAAACGCCACCTCTCCGTCCAGCGCGCCCGAGGCCCGCCAGCCGATCGGCCCGCTGGTGCCGCCGAGACCGTCCACGATGCGGCCGCGGTCCACCGCCACCGCGGCGGTGAAGGCGCCACCGAGCTCCAGCAGGATGAATGAGATGTCCTCCACCCGCCGCCCCGTCCGCTGCCGCTGCTCCTCCATCGCGAGCACCGTGGCGCACACCTTGTCGGCGGTGCCGAGGTCCACCCGGTTGATCTTCCGGTGCGCCGGCACGGTGTCGAGATGCACCACGCCGGGCGTGAACACGAGGGGAAGCGCCGAAGCCGCGAGCCGGCGGACCAGACGCCGGAGCCCGCCGATGCCACCGCGCTCGTCTGGCCCCGCCAGGAACGCCAGCCGGAGGTCCTCGTCCGACGCATCTCGGGCCGGCCGAACCGGCAGCCCGTAGCCCGAGGGCGCCACCACGAGGTCGGGCTCGCCCGCCGCGCTCAGGCCGGCAATGAACCCCTCGGGGTCGGCGATGGCGTCCGCGGTGGGCCAGGTGAGGTCGAGCGAGAGCCGCCCATCGATCAGGCCGCAGACGTCGAGACTCACGGTGCCCGCATCGATGCCGACGACTCGAGGCATGCGACTATGTCTTGTTGGCGACCAGCTCCCGGGCCACGTCCGCGATCGTCTCGGCGTCGAGCACCAGGTCGTTCCGCGTGAAGAGCCGGGCCACGCACGCCTTGTGCAGCTTGGTCTTGAAGTTGCCCACGCCGAAGGCGCCGTAGACCACGACCTTTTCCCGGGTGACGCCGGCGTCGTTCACCTCGACCCCTTCGATGCCGAGCGGCGGCACCGCGTTGAGGTCCACCGCGATCTTGAGCGACTTGGCGGCGGTCCAGGCGGACTTGGGCACCATCTGCACCCCCGCCGGCCCGGAGTTGAGCAGTACCTCCACGTCCCGGCACAGCTGGGGCAGCGCCGCGGGCTCGTTCAGGGTCGTGGCCTCGACCTGGACGTTGAATCGGGCGCTGATGAACTGGCGCGCCTTTTCGCCTTGCTCCGGCTTGCGGGAGGTGATGGTGACGTGGGCGCCGTCTTTCGCGAGGAGCCCGGCGGCGCGCTGGCCTACCGGTCCGGTCCCGGCGAGGATGAGGACTTTCTTGCCCTCGAGGCTTCCGAGCGTCTCCTCGATCTTCACCACCGCGGCGACCGCCGTGGTGTTGGAGCCGTTCGAGTCGAGCATCATGGAGACCGTGAAGGGTGCGAACAGGGCATCCTGCGCCATGGCGAGGAGCTGTTCGCCGGCCGACATGTTACTGCCGCCGATCCACACGGCGGTGTTGCGCAGGTCCTTGGGGCCCCGGGTGAAGATGCAGCCATGGACCAGGTCGCGAACGTCGGTCTCGGTGACGCCGCCGTAGCTCATGATGTCGTCGGCGCCCGCGTCATAGGCGACGACCTGATCGAAGACGCTCGGCAGCCGGGAGCTGTCGAGCTGGAGCAGTAGCTTGCGCATGAGCGTGACGCTCTTTCTGGGACTCGGTCTATGGAACAAACGAGGGGCGAGCCCGGATGCGGGCCGCCCCTCGCCGGATGACGGACAGCGGGACTGTAGCGATCAGCCTTCGGCGCCGCCGGCGAACGGATGCCGCGCGGCCTTGTACTTCTGCAGGACTTCGTCCACCGTCGGCTTGCCCTGGAGCGCCCGGGCGATCGACTCCTTCACCGCCTGGTAGTTGAACTGATAGATCTTCTTGTCGTCCTTGGCTTCCCAATGGATGAACACACCCACCAGGATGCAAAGATCGTTGGCCTGCGCCTTGGAGATGACACCCTCGCTCACCGAGTCCACCACGGCGCGGGCGACCGCCGCCTGCGCCGGGCCGAACATCTGCACCGCCTGCGTGGCGCCCTTGATGGTGACCTTGTTGAACAGCACGGTGTCGGGCTTCGCGGCGAGGTTCGGGGTGACGACGGCGAGCAGATGCGTGAAGCCGTCGGTATTGTGGGACAGCGCCTGGACGAACGCCGCGCCGGCCGGCCCGGACTTCGAGCCAATGATCAGGTCGATGTGGGCGATCTCGTTGCCGTCGCCGACCAGCGATTCACCGATAAAGAATTCCGCGGCCATACCTGCCTCCATAGTGGCTTTACTCGTGAATAAGGAGAGGATCTGGCGAAACATAGCGCAGCTCGACGGAGCGAAGAGTGATCCGACTGGAGCGACGTGGAGAGTGAGCCACGCAGTCCCGCGGGAGGCGGGTAGCTCGTGCAGGGCAGCGCGTAAGTTGCGAGCGGCCCCTAGTATGAGCCGCCTCTGAATCGGTGTCAAGGAGGTGAACGGGAGCGGCCATACCCTGCGCCGCGATTGCAGAGTAGCTATGTTCGGGCTATATTCGGGGACCGGTGGTTATCGATCAACCGCATATGGCACAAGCTTTTATATCATGAACAAGCATCCCGGCAACCTCCTGCAGCGGTTCCATACCTACCTGCGCCGCCTCCGCGCCGGCGGACGCAGTAACATGTACGGCGCCGTTCCCTATCTCATGCGCCGCTTCGATCTCGACCGCGACACCGCGTTCCGCGTCATCTGCGATTGGGTCGATGCGCAGGATACTGCAGAGCTGGTGGGCGCCGCCGGCCGGGTGCCCCCCGCGCGTCTGCCGGAGAGGACGCCACCCGCCCCGAGGGTTTCTCGGAAACGAAGTCGCACAAGGGGTTAACGGTTGGCATGGCGCTCGCATTTCAGCGGGGTGCAGTCATCCCGTCCCCAACCCGAGGTCCCCTATGAGAGCCAGCGCCGCTGCCTGGTCGTTGATCGCCGGTCTCGTCTCCACCGCGGTTCCCCTGCATGCCCAGCGGATCGAGGCGGGCGTGGCGGTTGGCGGCGGGCCGGTGGCCGGTCATCTGGTCATCCGCGAGGGGTACTCCAGCTACCGGCGACCCCCCGCGCGCCGGGTGGTCGTGGTGGAGCGCCCGCGGATCGTGGTGGTCGAGCGAGTCCATCGCCACCACTCCGCAAGGCATTGGGCCCACCGCGGCTACCGGCCCCTCACGCTCTACTATAGGGACGGGCGCTACTACGATCGCTGGGCAGGACACCCGCGCGGCGTTCGGACCGTGGTGGTGTGGGAGCGGAACGGGCGCTTCTACGAGGACTGCGGCGACGACATCGACGGCATCACGAGCACTGGGATGACTGACCGGTTCCCGCGCCTTCCCGGCGCATGATCTCCCAGATCCAGGTCAGGCTCGCCTGAAAATCCCGGCACCCGCCGGGATTTCCATTTGCTAAGATGTGGGCTCACCGCACTGCTGCAAACCGTGGCCTAGATGGTTCGCAGTCCGGAGGAGTTGGGATGGCGCGACTCGCAATGGGTTTGTTGCTGTTCAGCTGGCTCACAGGCATTGTCATCCTGAGCGAAGCGAAGGAGCCTGAGCGGCGCTTCGCCTCCTTCGCTTCGCTCAGGATGACAATCCCGCCCTACCGGACGACAATCCCGCCCCTACCGGACGACAATTCCACCCCTACCGGACGACAATTCCACCCCTACCTGACGACAATTCCACCCCTACCCATCGAACCAGGCGCGCCTTTTCTTCCAGCATGCACCCCTCCCGCGACCATCATCTCCCTCCCGATCCCGACGCCTACCGCCACGCTCCCCACCCCAAGGGCCGTATCATCGTCATCGCGCCCACCCGCGCGGCCTGCGAGACGATCGAGCTGGCCCTCGGCCTGCATCTCGAGACCCTGCTCGCGCGCGAGCACGGCGAAGAGATCCGGGCGCTCGCGGGGTCGGGGAAGGGCTTCGGCATCGTGGCCGGCACCGGAACCGGCAAGACCCTCGGCATCCGCCCGATCGCCGAGTCGCTGCTGGGCGAGCCTCTGCGGTACGGCGTCGTCAACCGGGAGCGCGAGGCCACGCCCGAGACCCCGAGCTGGAACGTCGTCATCGTCACCACTGGCATCGCCCGCCGCTGGTTCCAGGACGACCTCATCACCGGCCGGGACACCGTCATCGTGGACGAGATCCACCAGACGTCCGCCGAGCTGGAGCTCTGCCTCGCGCTGGGGAAGCGCGCCGGCTGCCGCTACATCTGGCTCAGCGCCACGGTGGATCCGACCTTCTACGCCCGCTACCTCGAAAGCGCCGACGTGCTCGCCACCTATGCCTTCGATCCCGCGCTCGAGGCCAAGGTCGAAGTGCTGCCCCAGACCCCGGAGGAGTTTCTCGGCGAGAGGTTCATCCGCCGGGTGATGAAGGAGCGCCGCGGCGTCGCGGTCTTCGTGCCCACCCGCGCCGAAGTCGAGCGGCTGGCGGTGGACCTGGGCGAAAAGTGGAAGCGGCTCACCACCGCGTTCTATCACGGCGGCATGCCGATCCGCGTCATCCGGCCGTTTCTGGAGGAGGAGGTGGAGCGCCCCTTTCTCCTGGCGATGACGGCGGCCGGGCAATCGGCGCTCAACGTGCGGGGCCTGGACACGGTCGTCATCTACGACGCGCGCTACGGCAACGTGGTCGAGAGCGGACGCAACGTGCTCCACCGGCTCTACCTCGGCGCCAACGAGATCCTGCAGATGGCCGGTCGGGTGCACGGGCGGGTGCGGGGCGGTGAGGTAGTGATCCTCAGCGACCGGCAGCTCGAGTTCGAGAAGCTCCAGCCCACACCCCCCGAGTTTCAGCTCGCCGGTGACGCGGAGCGGGTTGCGATCACCTGCGCCGCGCTCGGGGTGGACGCCAGGGATCTCGACCTGCCGGTGGCCCTCGACCGGCGGGCCTATGGCCGCGCGGTCGAGATGCTCTCGGCGCGGGGGCTGGTCGAGCAAGGCCGGCTCACCCGCTACGGCCGCGAGGTCGAGGCCTTCCCGGTCGAACGGCCCTGGGGCGAGCTGCTGTCCCATGCGGGGAACGATCTCCTCCCCTTCGTCGCCGTCTGCTCCAACATCGAGTCGCTGCACCGGATGACGCGGGAGGAGCGGGACCTCCATGGTCTCGTCGCCAACGGCAGTGACCACCTGACCGCCTACAATATCTTCGCCGAGGCGGTGAACCAGCATGGGTACATCGGCGAAGTGTACGGGCTGCCGCGGCACCTCTTCGAGGACGGGTTAGAGGAATGGGCGGAGCGCCGCGGGGTGCTGATCAAGACCATCGAGGACACGGCGCTGGGCCTGGCCTCGGTCTACCGCTCGCTCGAGCTGCCCCTGCCCAAGCAGTTGCCATACGCCTCCAAGGATGTGCGCGGCCGGTGGGCCGACCTGGTCGCCCGGGTGATGCCGTTCGACCTGGTGATCGACGAGCACACCGCCGACGGACAGGAAGCGCGGGTCTCCAAGACATCGGTGGCGGGGACCTGGGGCGCCGTGGCCGGCACCCTGCGCTTCTTCGCCGACCGGTTCGGGGTGGCGAGAGCATCCATCGAAGGAACGACACTCTCCTACGACCTGGTGAACCGCTACGCGGTGCTCGGGCCGCCCAAGGTCATCTTGACCGGTCCCCGCAAGCACCAGCGGCTCGCGGTACAGCGGCGGCGGAGCTACTTCGGGTTCGATCTGGACGTCGAGGTCGAGGAGATCGAGGGTCCGATCCCGGAGCCGCTTCTCGGTGAGGCCCGTGCCGTGCTCGCCGAGGCGCTCGCGGCGGGTGAGGTGGAGCACCCGGATGCCGCCCGGATACGCCGGTCCGTCTCGGCGCTCAACGAGCTCTGGCGCCGGTCGGGCGGCACTCTGACAGACGCGGCGCCCGCTGCCATCCGCAAGATCCTCATGGGGCAACTCGAATCGGTACGGAGCTGGGACGATTTCCAGCGCACTCGCGTACTGCTCGACCCGGCCGAGCTGGTGGACCAAGCCACCAGACAGCGGCTGGACGCGCTGCCGGCCATGGTCCGAGTTCGAGGGGATGCCGCTCCCGTGGAGTACGAGCTGCAGAACGGCGAGGGGGTCGCCCGGGTACGGCTTCGGGAGGGGCAGGCCAAACGCCTGAGGCCGGACGAGATTCCCGTCCTCGACCGCCCGGTGCGATTCGCGGTGCAGCGGGGCCGCCACCCGCCCATGCTGGCCGACACCGTCGCCGATCTTCAGGCTCTCCTGCGTCGGGCCCCGAAGCAGGAGGACCACCGACGCCCCCGGCGCAGCCGCCGGCCGGGCGGAAGGCGCTGATCGACCCGACGCTCCATTGTGCACCTTGCCGCTTGGCCGGCGTCTAAATTGAGCAGGAGATGCCGCGAAACCCACGCTCGGCGGCACGTCGCGATCTGAAACCACCGGTGGTTACCTTCGTACGTATGGCAATGCCAGAAGCCCTCTCGATCGGATCCCTGCCGTCCGTGTTTTCGCCCCTCGCCAAGGCCCTGCTCGATGGGTTCAGCGAAGGGGTGGTGGTGTTCGACGCCGACGGCAAACTGCTCTACGCCAACCTCCAGGCCCGGGAAGCCCTGACCGGCATGGACCTGGCCGATGGTGGCTCCGACCTTCAGCCTCGGCTGGCCGCCATGGGTGGACGGCTCCGGCCGCTCCGGGTGGGGGCGCTCGAGCTCGGGGAAGCGATGTTCATCCCTGGCGTCGAAAGCCCCACCACGTTGGCTGCCCGGGAAAAAGAGGCTATCGTCAAGACACTCGACGCGCACAACTGGAAGCTCGCCGAGACGGCCAGGCATCTCGGCATCAGCCGTACCACACTCTGGCGTCGTCTCAAGGCGTATGGGCTACACCGAGACGGCCGGAGCAAATGGGCGCAAATCACCTAGTCGTTCTCCTGCTCGCCAGCGTCGCTCAGACCCCCTCCCCAGACTCCACCTCCGCTCCTTACAGCACCCCGGCTGTCCAGCACATCGTGGAGCGCGCCATGGCACGCCGGCACGCGGCCGATTCCACCGTCTCCGACTATCGCGCGCGCATCCACTACCGGCTCACCGTCGGAGTGGGCCGCCGGCGCTGGGCTCGAGTGCCGGCGTCCGCGGTGGAGGAGCAGGTCGCGGACCTGCAGTGGCAACGGCCGAACGATCTCCGGGTGGACGTGCTCGGCCGGCGCACCCGGTCGCGGTCGGAGTCGCTGCAGCTCTCCAGCGTGTGGGACCGACCCTGGTTCGTCCCCCGCTCGGTGGATGACTCGGTGAGGATCTTCAGCGACGAGTTTCCCGCCACCGGAGCGCTCCATCCGCTGGCCTCGAGCGGTCCCCGGTGGTACCGCTACGCGCTGACCAGCGGACTCTCGGTCACTCCAGGGAGAGGCGGCAGCCTGCGGCTGCTCCGGGTGGACGTGACCCCGGTTCGGACCGGGCCCGCGCTCATCGCGGGCCAGATGTGGATCGACTCCGCGACCGCGGAAGTGGTCCGCCTTACCTTCCGGTACGTGGGCACCGGACTCTGGGTGAAGCCGGACGGCGCCACACGGTCGGATTCGTCCTCCGCTCGGCGAATGAACTCGCTCGCTAACCGGATCGTGAGCATAGATGCCGATCTGGAGTACGGCCTTCAGGACCGGCGCTACTGGATGCCGTACCGCCAGGTCATCTCCGGCCGGGTCCGGATCCCCGTGGTGAGCGATGTAGTGATTCCGTTCCGGGCCGTCACCACTTTCGAGGCATTCGAGATCAACACCGGCCGCCCGATCGGGTTCGAACTTCCGCTGCCAGATACGGATGACCCCGATTCGCTCCAGGCGATGCGCGGGGCCCGGCGCGATTCGCTCCGCGCGGAGCGGCGGGGGGCGGCGGGGGAGGACGACAGTCTCCGCGCGTGGAACTATGCGGACCGGTGGGCCGGCGGCCGCTATGAGCTGCATCGACCCTCCAACGATTCGCTCGGCCGGTTCGGCGGGTGGCCCGACTCACTCTCGCTGGATGCCGATCCGGTCGAGGCGAAGCGGGCCCGGGAATCGGAGTCCGAGCTGGCGCGCGTGGCCGAAGCGCTGCCTGACTCCCTGACCGGAGAGCGCGCGCACGGCATCGCCTACGAGCGGCTCACTGACGCCCTGCGATACGATCGAGTACAGGGGCTTTCGCTCGGGGCCGGCTACCGGCTCCGGGTCCCCGGTGTCACGTTCACCGGGCTGTACGGCACGGCGCGGTATGGCTTCAGCGACGAGCGATTGACCGCGCGGCTCTCGCTGATCCGGGACGCGCCCGACGGCCGCCTGGCGCTGAGCGGGTACCGGGACGTGGTTGACCTGGACCCGTTCTCGCCGGCGCCTGGTGTGGGGAACACGCTCAACGCCCTCTTCGTGGCGCACGATGACGGCGACTATGGGCTGGTGCACGGCATCTCGGCGGCCTACGAGACCTCTCTCCGGACCGGCCTGGAGCTCGCGCTCGGTGCGCGGTACGAGCGGCAGAAGAGCGTGGCGCGGGCGGCGGACTCTGATGTCAACGATTTTTTGGGGGGAGTGGGGGTCTTCCCCTCCAACGCTCCGGTGGACGAGGGAAGGTTCGTCGGCGGACAGGTCCGCCTGACCGGAGCCGGCGACTTCCGCTGGCAGGCGACCGCCGACGTGCTCGGCGGCGAAGGCACCGCCACCGGCCGGGTGTACGGCGAAGTGCGCCGAAGCGTGGGCAAGCGCCGAGGGCTCACCCTCCGGGTAAAGGGCGGCATCGCGACCGAACCCACGCTGCGGCAGACCGCGTACCGTCTGGGCGGCATCGGCACCGTGCGGGGACACGACTACGGCAGCCGCCGGGGACCGTCATTCTGGGCGGCGCAGCTCGATGTGACCCCGATCGCCGGGCGGCTTCGGCCGGTGCTGTTCCTGGACGCCGGACAGGCGGGGAGTCCGGGGAGCGTATTCTCCAGCAGGGTACTGGCCGGCGCGGGGGTGGGTCTCTCGGTGTTCGGGGGACTGGTGCGCTTCGATCTCAGCAGGGCAGTCTCCCCCGACAGGGCCGCCATCAGGTTCGACATCGTGGTACAGGGAGCGCGGTAGATGGCGCGGGTGGCCCTTGCCGGGCTCATCGCCTTGCTGGCCTGCTCCTCCGAGGAGTCGGCCGATCCCCGAGCCGGTTCACTCGCGGTGGAATGGACTGGTGCGGATACCGGCAAGCTTTCCGGCCTCGCGGTCGCGGAGTGGTGCGACAGCCTCGACCTCCTGGAGTTGAGGGCGATTCACGGCGACACCGGCATCGCTCTCGTGCTCTACCCTTCCGACTCGCTGTCGCGGTCCGGCTCCGTAGCGGCAGGAGACTATCCGGTGGTCCCGCCCGAGCGAGCCGATTCGAGCCGTCCCGCGGCAGCGGTCGCCCTGCGCTGGTTCGCCGAGACGTCCATCCGCGGTTTCCGGGGCGACAGCGGCTCCGTGGTGCTGGCCGCCCCCGGTCCCGACGGGTACGCGGGGCGCTTCACCGCGCACCTGCGGGCCGCGGTCGAAGGCAGCCGACTCACCGCCACCGGGTCGTTCAAGGGGCTCGCCATCACCCAGGCGCTCCCCGGGTGTGCCGGCGGTCCGGCGGATGAGTCTGACGAAGAGGACGGTCTCGGCGAGTCGGATGAGGACGAGGATCCCAGCTCCGCCGCCGAGCCGGAATAGATCCGGCGTTAGATTGCAGCCATGGAGAACACCTATTTCCGCCGGGGTTTCGGGCTCAAGACCGAAATCGAGGGCCAGCTCGCCGCCGACTACCACAGCACCGTGGTGGAGGCGCTCCGGGCCAACCAGTTTCGGCTGACCGTCGGGCCGCTGACCTTCCGGCTGGCCCGGGAGTTCGGCTTCTGTTACGGGGTGGACCGGGCGGTGGACTACGCCTACGAGACCCGGATCAAGTTTCCCGACCGCCGCCTGTACCTGGTGGGCGAGATCATTCACAATCCGCACGTCAATCAGAAGCTGCGGGACATGGGGGTCCGCTTTCTGGCGCGGGGCGAGGACGGGGAGTTCGATTTCTCCGGCATCGTCGCCAACGACGCGGTCATCCTGCCCGCGTTCGGCGTGACCATCGGCGACTTCGGGCGGCTGCGGGAGATCGGCTGCGTCCTGGTGGACACCACCTGCGGCTCGGTCCTCAACGTGTGGAAGCGGGTGGAGAGCTATGCCCGCGACGGGTTTACCGCGATCATCCACGGCAAGCACGACCACGAGGAGACCAAGGCGACCGCCAGCCAGGTCATGAAATATCCGCAGGGCCGCTATCTGGTCGTGCTCGATATGGATGAGGCCCGGCTGGTCTGCGACTTCATCGAGCATGGCGGTGACCCGGTCGCGCTCGGCGCGCGGTTCGCCAGGGCCACCTCGCCGGGGTTCGACTTCCAGCACGACCTGCTGCGGGTGGGCATCGCGAACCAGACCACGATGCTTTCGGGGGAGTCGCTCGCGATCGCGGAGGAAATCCGCCGCAGCATAGTCCGGCGCTACGGCGACGCGGCGGGCGACCACTTCCGCTCGTTCGACACCATCTGCTCCGCCACCCAGGAACGGCAGGACGCGGTGGTGGCGCTGCTCGAGGAGCCGCTCGACGTCATGGTGGTTGTCGGCGGCTACAACAGCAGCAACACCTGCCACCTCGCGGCACTGGTGCAGTCACGGGGCGTCCCCGTCTTCCACATCGAGGACGCCGACGCGGTGGACACCGTCACCGGAGCCGTCCGACACCAGCCGATCGGGAGCACGCAGGAAGCGACCACCGATCGCTGGCTGGGCGACGCCCGCATCATCGGGATCACCGCCGGGGCGTCGACCCCCAACAACAAGATCGGGGAGACGGTCGTCAGGATCTGCCGGACCGCGGGAGTCGAGGTGAATGTCGCGCTCGCCTAGGCTCGTCGACCTTTCCCATAGCATCACGCACGGCATGACGACGTACCCCGGCCTGCCCGGGCCGATCATCTGCGACTACCTGAGCCGGGAGCGGTCGCGGGAGCTGTACGCGCCCGGCGTGGAGTTCCAGATCGGCAAGATCGAGATGGTGGCGAACACCGGGACCTACCTCGACTCGCCGTTCCACCGCTATGCCGACGGGAAGGACCTGTCGGCACTCCCGCTGGATTGGCTGGCGGACCTTGAGGCCGTGGTGGTGCGGGCGCCGATGGGACTCGGCCGCGCGGTGTCGCTCCGGGCGTTCGAGGGGCTGGCGCTGCGCGGCCGAGCGGTTCTGGTTCACACCGGATGGGACGAGCACTGGGGCACGGAGCACTACCTCTCGGCCAATCCCTACCTCACAGCCGATGCGGCCGAGCTGTTGGTCGCCGCCGGCGCGACGCTGGTCGGAATCGATTCGCTCAATATCGACGACATCGGCGACCGCGCTCGCCCGGCCCATTCGATCCTGCTCGGGGCGGGGATTCCCATCGTCGAGCATCTCTGTGGACTGGCCCAGCTCCCGGTGGAGGGGTGTCGCTTCTCCGCCGTGCCGCCGAAGGTGGTCGGTTTCGGCACCTGGCCGGTCCGGGCGTACGCCATAACTGCGTGAAGGGTGAACATGCCGTTTCGCCAAACCTCGGTTTCCGGCCTTCCCGCCATCGCGCTGCGCAACGCCGAGCTCGAGGTGGTCGCGGTGCCTTCGGTCGGCATGAAGCTCACCAACCTCCGCCGGACCCGCGGACGCGAGTGGCTGTGGCGCAGCGACCAGATCCGCCTGGAGCAGCCTCGGCAGGCCACTTCCTTCGTGGAGACCGCGGACACCGGCGGGTGGGACGAATGCTTCCCCACGGTCGGCGCCTCGCCGATTCCCGGAGCGCCGCAGGAGTCTCCCGCGCTGCCGGATCACGGCGAGCTGTGGAGCGCCTCATGGACCAGCTCCACGTACGAGCACGCGGGTGGAGTGACCCTGGCGGCTTCCGCGGCCGGCAGCCTCTTGCCCTACGAGTTCCACCGTGAGGTCACTCTCGACCCGCGGGAGCCGGTCATGCGGCTCCGCTACCGGGTAAAGAACACCGGGGAGTCCCCGTTTCCCTGGATCTGGTCCTCGCATCCGATCTTCAACGTCCAGCCGGGAACCACCCTGGAGCTGCCGTCGGTGCGACAGGTGAAGCTCGACGCGGTCCATGGGCTGCCCGAGCTGAGCCGCGGCGACATCGTGAGCTGGCCCGATGCGTTCGGCGGCGAGGGCGGCCGTTTCACCTTTCCCGAACGCGGGACCTGGGCGGCAAAGCTCTTCGGCGATGTGGGAGCGGCGGGAAGGATGATCCTGACCGACCCACGCCGAAATGAGCGGCTGGAAATGGTGGTGCGCCCGGAGGAGGTGCCGCAGGTAGGGATCTGGATCAACAACCGCGGCTGGGCGCCGCCCGGACGCCGGCCCTATTACAACCTGGCGCTGGAGCCCGCGATCGGAGCGCCGGACCGGCTGGACGAGGCGGTGCGGGACTGGGGCACCGCGCAGACGCTGGACCCGGGCCAGGAGCGGAGTTGGGGGCTGGAAGTATGGGTCCTCGAGGACAACGCGTCAGGGTGACTGGCCGGTACCTTGGGCCGGTCGCTCCAGCCGGGTGTCTTCCCATGAGACCGGATCCTCGATCGGCTCCAGGTGGGTGTCCACCACGCTCCTGGGCACCGTCTCGCGGATCCGCTCTTCGATCTCCTCCAGCAGGTCGTGGCCCCGCTGGACGGTCCAGTCCCCGGGGACCAGGATGTGAAAGGAGATGAACCGCCGCGCGCCCGCCTGCCGGGTCCGCAGCGCGTGGTACCGCACCCCCGCCTTCCCGTGCGACTCCAGAATCGACTTGATCTGACCCAGGGTTTCTTCCGGCAGGGAGGTGTCCAGCAGACCGAGCAATGACCGCCGGAGGAGCCGATACCCGGCGTAGATCACGTTGAGCGCCACAGCGATGGCCACGATGGCGTCGAGCCGGTGCCAGCCGGTGATCGCGGCGGCGCCCACCCCGACGATGACGCCGAGCGAGGTCCAGACATCGGTCATCAGGTGCTGGGCGTCGGCCTCGAGGGTGATGGACTCGTGGCGCCGCCCCGCCCGGAGCAGCACCCGAGCGACGCCGAGGTTGACCACCGAGGCGATGCCGATGATGGCGAGACCCAGGCCCGGCTCGGCGATGGGCTGCGGATCGATCAATCGGCCGACCGCCACCGCCACGATGCTCGCGGCCGCGGCGAGGATCAGCGTGCCCTCGAACCCGCTGGAGAAATATTCGGCCTTGGTGTGGCCATAGGCGTGCTCTTCGTCAGCCGGCCGGGCGGCGACCGAGAGGGCGAAGAACGCCACCAGGGCTGCAATCAAGTTGACAAACGACTCCAGCGCATCGGAGAGGAGGCCCATCGAGCCGGTGAGCAGATAGGCCCCCGCCTTGAGCCCGATGGTGACCAGGGCCGCGACGACCGAAAGTGCCGCGTAGCCGCGCAGGCCGCGCCGTTCGATCACGCCGCCGCCTCCGGCAGCAGCCGGGCCACCTCCGCCACGGTGAGCGGAGAGCTGCCTTCGGCACGGTTGTTCACCAGGAGGTAGGCGGGAATCCGGGTCGTCACCGCGGTGTCGATCAGCCGCAGGATATCCCGGCGGAGCTCGGGGTTCGGCTCCTGGATCCGATCATACGGGGCGAAGGCATCCACGGCCTCGTCATAGGTCCGGCCGGGCCGGAGCAGGGCACGGGCTATGAGGAACAGCCCGGATACCGAGCCCGGAAGGTCGAGCTGGTCGCCGATGGCGGGCATGCGGGTCCAGGAGCTGAAGACGTGCGCCACGCCGTGCTCCCGCAGCACGGCAAAGTACATCGGGGTGAGGAATTCCTCGTTCCGTACTTCCACGGCGTACTGGCCTTCTCGAGGCAGGGCGGAGAAGAATCGGTCGAGCCGGCCGGCGAATTCGGACGCCCCGATGCCGCTCCCTCGCGCGATCGCCTGAAATTCGAAGACAAAGGGCCCGGTGTGGTCGGCGAAGTGCTGCCGGTAGGGCTCATATACCGCCTCCAGGAACACCTCGGGGTCGAGGAAATCGGGGTTGACCTTGCCCGCTCGCGCCGGGTCCTGGGCCTTGGTGAAGGCGTGAACCGTGATCTGGTTCCAGACCTTGCTGACGCATGGAAACCCGGCGGGCAGACGCTCGGCATAGGAGCGGAGCACCTCGTCCGTAGGCGGTGCGTAGAAGCTGGAGTCGATGCCGACCGTGCGGAAGAGCGGAAAGGCGGAATACTCCTCGAGCATCCGGGCCGGGGCGCCCTTCCCCTCATAAGTGCGGTGATAGACCAGCCCTCGCCAGCCGGGGTAGTTCCAGGACGAGGCGCCGAAGCGCACCAGCGGCGGGATCCGTTTCGCCAGCGCCGCGATCTCGGCGGGGTCGGGCGTCGCCGCCGATGGGCTCACCCGGGTACGATCTTGAACACCACCCCGCCAGTGCCCATGACATACATCTCTCCGGCCGCGTCCCGGCCGAAGCTGGTGACGTTACCGCCCGGGGCCAGGGTGGGCCACTGGAACTGGTCCACCGCGGTGCCGTTCTCGAACCGGAAGCTCCGCACCCACCCCTGGCAGAAGTCCGAGTAGAAGTAGTGGCCCTGGAGCGCGGGGATCGCGGCCCCGCGGTAGACGAAGCCGCCGGTGATGGAGCAGCCGTCACTGTGGCTGTATGAGAGCACGGGAAGCTCGAACGCGGTCTGGTCACAGCCGGAATCCAGGAAGCAGTCCGGACCTTCCATGATGTTCCACCCGAAATTGACTCCCCTCCCGGCGCCCTCCGCGACGGTGGAGACGCTCACCTCCTCCCACCTGTCCTGGCCCACGTCGGCAATGTAGAGATCGCCGGTCGCCGGGTCGAAGGCGGCCCGCCAGGGGTTCCGGAGGCCATAGCTCCAGATCTCCGGCTGGACATCGGGAGTGGATACGAACGGATTGTCGGCCGGAACGGCATACCCTCCGGCGTCGAGGGGATCGACCCGGAGGATGGAGCCCAGCAGCTCCGCCAGCGACTGGCCCCGGCCGCCGGGATCGCCCGACGATCCGCCGTCGCCCAGCATGATGTAGAGGTGGCCGTCGGGCCCGAAGAGCACCTGCCCGCCGTTATGGTTGGAGAAGGGCTGCTGGGCCGCCAGAACCGACACCTCACTGGTGGGGTCGGCCAGGTCGGGGTTGTCGGAGACCCGGAAGCCCGACACCTGCGTGTTCCCGGCGACATCGGTGTAGTGGACCATGAACCGTCCAGTGGTGGCATACTGCGGGTGGAAGGCGAGCCCCAGCAGTCCTCGCTCGCCACCGGCGGAGACCTGTCCCGAGATGTCGAGGAACGCGGTGGGGAGCAGGGCGCCATCCTTCACGATCCGGATAGTCCCTCCCTGTTCGACGATGAACAGCCGCGGATCACCCTCGGGGGTCGTGAGATACAGCGGAGAGTTCAGGCCGGATGCCGCGGCGACGAGGGTGACCGGCTCGCTGCCCTCCGGCGGGTCCGGCGTTCCATTCTCGAACTGCGAGCTGCAGCCGCCACTGGCGACGAGCGCCGAAATAAGCGAGAGTGTTGCCGGGAAAGCGGCCGGCCTCCGGACGACCATGAATGATCCTTTCACCGCCGAGTGGACATGCTGGGGTGCCGCAAACTGCTGCTGGGAGCTTGCCTGGTTCCGGCCGCCGTGGGCTGTACGCCGCTGGGCCTCTGGGTCTACGACGATCCCGAGCTGGAGGTCTCGCGGGTGCGCCTCAGCCACGACTCGACGGGGGCCACGCCAGTCGTCCTGGGGCTCGCGGTATCGAATCCCAATGACTACGACCTCTCGACCGCCCGGCTGGAGCTGCAGCTCCGCCTCGACGACGTGACCGTGGGTCAGTTCTCCAGGGACAGCATCATCCCCCTCCCCAAGTCCGCCATCGCCGACTTCACTTTGCCGCTCACGATGCCGGCCGGGCTGGCCCGCGCGCGCATCCGAGCGCTGAGCTCGGGCACCCGGCACTTCGCGGTGGAGGGCCGGGCCACGTTCTCGACGCCATTCGGCCTGCGCGAGGTCCGCTTCGCGCACCAGGGGGACCTCGCCTTCGGCCGCGGCACCGACGCCGGAGTCGGTGCCGACTCCGGCGGTGTCCGACAAGGCGCCGAGACTCTCTGAAATCTAGCCCACCCTGACCGACCTCCTAGCGGCCGGCGGCGCGCTCCAGCCGGTCGAGATGGGTGATGGTGAGGGTGATCGCCCCGAACTCCTCCTCGACTTTGCCCCGGAAGATGAACGGCCCCTGGTCGAAGAGAACGTGGCCCCGCTCCCGGTAGAGCCGGGGAAAGAGCACGGTCTCGATCAGCCCGTCTCCGTCGTCGAAGGTGGCGAACTCCATAGGCTCGTCCTCGAGGGTGTGAACCGGCTTGGCGGTGGTGAGCATCCCCGCCATCATCACCTGCCGGCCGACGTGGCGGGGCAAGTCGGTGCTGCGGCAGAGCGTGAAGCGCGCGAGCCGGTCGGCGTGGAGCCGCATGGGATGGGTGTCGGTGAGGAACCCCAGCGCAGCGTATTCCTCCCGCCGCCTGCGCTCGGTGGAATATTCCTTGAGGACGGGGACCGCGGAGGGCAGGTTGTCGAACCAGTCGGTGGAGCCGCCGGGGTCCCGAGCGGTGGAGCCGTTCGAACCGATCGTCACCGGAGGGTTGCTCTTCGGGCGCTGCCCGGCGTCGATCATCCACAGCATCATCGGCCGGGTCCATCCGTCGGCGATCGAGTCCAACGCGCCGACTTTGATGAGCGTGCGGAGATCATCGCACGCAATGCCGCTGCGGGAGCGGAGGTCGAAGAGGGAGCGGAACGGTCGCCGTGTCATACCTCGGGTCGTGGCTCCTTCGCTTCGCTCAGGATGACAACCGGCACCATCTCTGGCGGCCAGCACCCGCTCCGACCCCTCCGCCGAGAGCCCCTTCACGAACTGCAGCCCGATCCGAAGCTCGCGGCCCCGTCCGGTACAGCGGAACTCGCTCGCGTTCACGTCGGGCGGATGCACCGTGAGCCCCATGCGCATCGCCTCGGCGACGTAGGCGAACGGATGGTAGAACCCGCCGCCGTTGCCCAGCACCGCGGCCATGAACTCCGCCGGGTAGTGCGCCCGGAGATAGCAGGAGTGCTGCGCCACCTGGATGTAGGACGCCGAGTGCCCCTTGCAGAAGCTGTAGCCGGCGAACGACATGATCATCTCCCACACCCGCTTGATGGTCTCGGGATCGCGATTCCGGGCCAGCGCGCCGGTGAAGAACTCCTCGGCGTAGCCGGCGAGCTGCCTGGCCGGCCGCTTCTTGGAGAGCGACTTCCGGAGCCCGTCGGCGGTGGCGAGCGGCATCCCGGCAAAGACCGAGCAGACGTTGACCACGTCCTCCTGATAGACCATCACCCCGAACGTCTCGGCCAGCGTGTCGCGCAGCACCGGGTGGAGCGGCTGGTACGGTGCGCCGTGCAGCCGCTCGAGGTAGGTGCGGATGTAGCGGTTGGAGGCGGGGCGGATGATGCTGGTGTTGAGCACCAGCAGGTCGAAGGTCTCGGCCCGGCTCTTGGCGCAGAGCGCGCGGGAGGCGGGGGACTCGGTGTAGAAGACGCCCATCGTCTGCCCGGTGCGAAAGAGCGCCCGGGTGGCCTCGTCCTCGCCGGCGTCGGACGAGGTGTAGTCGATCAGCCGGCCGGTGTTGTGGCCCACCGCGGCGATGGCATCGCGGATCACCGCGAGTGAGCGGTTGCCCAGCAGATCGATCTTCACCAGGCCCGCATCCTCGGCGCCATCCTTCTCGAACTGGATGACCGGCACTGTCAGTCCGGGATTATCCTCGAGTGCCTTGACCGCCGGCTCGATCGGCACGTAGTCGGTGAGGGCGGTGGGAACGATGACGACTCCCCCGGGATGGACCGACAGATGGCGGGGCAGCCCCACCAGCGGCGCCGCCATGCGGGCGAAGTCGCGCCAGCTGGGCGGAAGATCGAGCCCGCGGAAGTTGGGATGAGAGGCCAGCAGCTCCTCCAGCGGCTCGTCCTCATACCACGGGATGCGGCGGGTGACCTCGCGGATCTCGCCGGCCGGGCGGCCGTGGACCTTGGCCACCTCGCGCAGTGCGCCGCGGAGCCGGAAACAGTTGTGGTTGGCGACCATCGCCGCCTGGGGACGGGGATAGGTCTTGAAGACGTAGGCCAGCACCTGGTCCCGCTCGTCCCAGGGAAAATCGAGATCGATGTCGGGCGGGTCCTTCCGCTCGGGGTTGAGGAAGCGCTCGAAGAGCAGCCCGGCGCCGAGCGGCTCGACGTGGGTGATGCCGAGACAGTAGCTCACGATCGAGTTGGCCACCGAGCCCCGCCCGCA
>JACCRH010000084.1 GCA_013813675.1 Gemmatimonadales bacterium | reverse complement strand
TGGACCGACTGGCGGGTGGCGGTGCAGCCCTGGGCCATGGTGACGTTCTATGCCCTGGTGCTGGCTGTCACCGGCAAATGGCTCGACATGTTCGTCGGCGACGGCGCCACCGGCCCGGCGCTGATCGGGCTCAGCCTCGGCGTGGTGGGTTACGTGCTGTGGCGCTCGCCCAAGGATCCGCTGGTTTACCTCGGGGTACTTGCCGTGGTGGTGGGTATCTCCCTCAACTATCTCTGGCTCCCGCTGAGGGCAGCCCAGTGTCCGGCCATCAACGAGGGTGAGCCGGTGGGCCTGTTCAGCCAGGCGCTGCAGGACGTGCTGAACCGCGTGCAGTACGGCAAGCCCGCCCTCACCGAGCGGCAGGCCAGCCTCGGCGGCCAGCTCGCCAATTTCTGGCAGTACTTCGGCTGGCAGTTCGCCCGCGGGTGGGGGCGCCTTGCGGGTCTGGCGACCGCGCTCTTCGCGCTGCTCGGCCTGAGCGGGCTCTGGGCGCTGTGGAAGACCGACCGCCGCGCCGGGCTCGCGGCGGCCGTCCTGCTCGGCGTGCTCACGGTGGGCCTCGTCTTCTACATGAATTTCAGGTACGGCTACTCCCAGTACCCCGACCAGGCATCGCTGGCCCGTGAGGTTCGCGAGCGGGACTATTTCTTCATGGCCTCGTTCTCGGCGTTCGGGGTGTTCGTCGCGCTCGGGCTCGGCGGGCTGATGCGGGGCATTGTGGAGTCGCTGCGAGACCGGGGCACGCCGAAGACGCGATGGGCGGTGGCGAGCCTCGTGCTCGCGCCGGCGCTGGTGCCGCTCCTCTCCAACCGCGCCTCGGCGAGCCGCGCGGGGGAGACCATGGCCCGCGACTTCGCTCACGACATCCTCCAGTCGGTCGAGCCTTACGGCATCCTGATCACGGCGGGAGACAACGACACTTTCCCGCTGTGGTACGCCCAGGAGGTCGAGGGCATCCGGCGCGACGTGACCCTGGCCAATCTCTCCCTGATGAACACCGAGTGGCACCTGCGGCAGCTCCGCCGCCGGGACACGCCGGCGTTCGATCCGGCCGGTGCCGCGCCAATCTGGCGCGAGGTGAAGGTGCCGGAGCGGCCCCAGGAGCCGGTTCTCAGCATTCCTCTGGAGGAGATCGACAGCCTGCCCGAGGCGATGCGGGTCCCGGCGGAAGGCGGCGTGGAGTTCAACGGCCTGCAGCTCCGGTTCGGCGGTGAGGTGCTGCTGCGACAGGATCTCGCCACGATCTTCCTGATCCGGGACAACCTGGGCAAGCGGCCGATCTTCTTCAGTTGGAGCGATGCCGGGTACCCCGACGGGACGCTTGGGCTGAGTCCGTACCTCGTCTCCCAGGGCTTTGTCCGCAAGCTGATGCCGGCGCCGGTGACGCCGAGCGACTCGGTGATCCTCAGCTCCGGACTGGGCTACGTAAACCTGCCGCGAACCAAGCGGCTGCTGTGGGACGTCTACCACTGGAAGAGCGCCACGGAAGCTCGCCCGGTCGGCTGGGTAGACCCCCCTTCGGGCTCGATTCTTCAGCTTTACTCGGTCGTCTATGGCGGATCCGCCGAACTGTTGGCGAAGGCTGGTGACAGTACGCTGGCGGCGCGCGCCGACTCGGTGGCGCGTAAGGTGAGCGAGGGCCTCCGGCGAGGAGCAGAATTCTAGAGCCTCGAAATCACTTCATAACAGCCTCTTAAACCACAGCAAGCCAAGCACATCCCGGCCAGCCTCAGGCTTCCTGAGCTCTTCTTTCAGGACCGGGCACGAAGGCCGTCGCGCTCGGTGCCTCGGTCCTGCTCGAGCGTGGCCGCTCTTTTGCAATGCCACGGGCGCTGGCTCGGCCCTTCTAGCCGAGAGCCCAGGGCGAGGTATCTTGTCGCGACTTCATGTGGTCATCCCAGGGGAACCGCTCGTGACTGACTCAGCGCCGGTTCGCGAACGTACGACCACGATCCTGGTCGCCGAGGATGACGACGCGCTGCGGGGCATCGTCACCCGGGTGTTCTGGGATCAAGGCTATCGGACGCTGGAAGCGCGCCACGGCAACGAGGCCCTGCATCTGGCCGAGTTGGCGGCGCCCTACCTGGACCTCGTGGTCACCGACGTGGTCATGCCGGAGCTGGACGGGCTGGAGCTGGGCCGGGAGCTGGCGCGGCGCTGGGCCTCGATCCCGGTGCTGTATATCTCGGCGTATCCCGCCAACGACATCTTCAGCCGCGGCGGTCCGCCCGACGCGACCCCGTTCCTGCAGAAGCCGTTCACCCCCGATGTGCTCCTCGAGCGGGTGCGGGGGCTGCTGGCGGGGTCGAAAACGACACAGGCGTCCTCGCAGGCCTGAGCCAGATCAAGGAGCGGAGCGAATGCACTGGCGT
>JACCRH010000072.1 GCA_013813675.1 Gemmatimonadales bacterium | reverse complement strand
GTACAGCCCCATCCATTATCAGGAACTGCCCGAGCTTTTCATGGACTTCATCTCGAGCCTGACCGGCAAGTCGCCGTCCACGACCGGTTTCGGCTCGGAGGGCGCGCTGACCAAGGGTCCTTTTAATGCGCTCTGGCCGATCGTTGATTTGAACAACGCGCTGGTCTCCTACATCCTCACGGGGTACTCGACGTTCACCACCTCCGCCGGCGTCGTGGGTCCGCGCTACCGGGTGGATCACGACATCAGCCTCTTGATCCCCGAGATCTGGTGCCGGCTTTATCCCCATGAGCGGGATCCGAAGCACCTGATCGAGGCCGGGCACCTGGAGCGGCTGGAGGACTACGACTTCGAGGGCACCACGGTGCTCGCGAGCCGGCTGGGCTACAGGATCACGACGAAGTTCGTGCATACCTACTTCGGGCGGGTGTTCGACAACCCCTCCGCGGTGTTCACCGAGGACATTCTCAAACCCGAGCTGCAGGACCCCGCGGTCTTCGCGGACGGGGTCGCCAACATCGTCGAGGCGCAGCATCGGGTCGCGGCGGCGTACTTCGAGGACGGCACGATCGAGGACGCCTGCCCTCCGCTCCGGGCGCTGCTGCACGTCATGGCGCAGGGCGACTACAAAGGAAAGGGCGTCGGCGACGCCGAGATCCGGGCGCTGTTCAGCCGGGAGGCGCTGCTGGCGAGCGACTGGTATCAGGAGCGGCTGACGGTGAAGCAGCGGCGGGACGTCGCGCTGTGGGAGCGGCACGTGCGCAGCCTGACCGAGTTCCTGGCGAGCCCCGGGCATCGCGACGAGGCACAGCGGCTCGGCATCCCGCGGCGGCTGGAGCATGCGCGGGCGGAGCTCGATCGGGTGCGGTCGCCGGAGTACGTGCGGGCGCTGGTGGGGACCATCGGGGCGGATCCGGTGCATCGGCCGGTGCACGGGCGGCCGGGGCGCGTGGAGTCGGTCGCTGCGGAGGTTGTAGCGGCGGGGTGAACGGCGGGCGTCGGCGAGCGGCTCGGGGCACCTCGCTCCGGGCGCCACAGTGCCCGCCACGCGGGCGCCGAGGGTCCGTACGCCCCGGTCGAGTTGGCGGCGATCGCCGCGGTGGAGGGTCGCGGCAGTGAGGCCATGGACTGGCTTGAGCGGGGCTACCCGCCCGTCACGATCGCACGCGACGTCTCCCAGCCCGACGGCATCGTCTCGCGCGCCGCGGTGTCGGCCAGCGAGGCCATCGTCTACCCCCCGCCCGGCGGGGACTCACCGCGCCACCTCATGCTGGTGCCGCGCTCGGGACCGGCCACCATCATTCCGGGCGAGGGGCGGGTGTTCGCCAGCCCTCGTTTCTCCCCGGATGGACGCCGCATTGCGCTCGGAATAGCCGATCGTGATGGATCGAGAGACATCTGGGTTCTGGATGTCGCCCAGCACACCTGGTCGCGGCTCACGACCAACGGCATCAGCAACCGGCCCATCTGGACGCCCGGATGGCCGTCGCCTGGTCTACTCCAGCAACGACGATCTCTGGTGGATCGCCGCCGACGGCAGCGGCCGGCCGGAGAGCCTGCTCGTCGCCAACGGGAACCGGTTCGCCGGGACTGTGACCCCTGACGGACGTACCCTGGTGTTTCAGGAGTCGTCGAGCGATCGCAACGGCATTCGCAGCATGGCATTCGACTCGGCGCCCGCCTCTCGCCTGATCGTTCCCGGAACCTTCGGCGAGGCAGCGCCCGCCCCTCTCGCCCGATGGGAAGTGGCTGGCGTACCAGTCCGATGAAACGGGTCAGATGGAGGTGTATGTCCGGCCCTATCCAGGGCCCGGCGCCAGGGTGTCGGTCTCGCTCCACGGCGGCACCGAGCCGGTCTGGGCCCACAGTGGGCGGGAGCTCTTCTTCCGCTCGGGCGACAGCCTGATGGCCGCCTCTGTCGTAGTGACCCCCTCGTTTGCCGTCACGGCGCGGCGCCGGTTGCTCACCGGCTCGTATCTGAGTGGCGGGACCTTTCGCGAGTACGACGTGGCGCCCGACGATCGGCGCTTCGTCAGGTCAGCGGCGGCGCGGGGCAATCCACCGTGATCGGACTGCAGCACGTCTTCGAGCGCCTGCGCGGAGCGGAGCCGGCAGCGGGGAGCCGATGACCGCGCCACTCGATCGTCTCGCCGCCGCGCTGGCCGACCGGTACCGAGGGAGCGCGAGCTGGGCCAGGGCGGTACGGCCACGGTGTGTCTGGCCGACGACCTCAAGCACGACCACAAAGCCCAAGCCCGTAGGGGGGAGAACATCAACGCCCTTGACGCGAGGGTGTACGCTTTTCGACACTGCTTCCTACGCGAACGGTGCATCAAGTCCCCACAGCCACGGTCGTTCCGTCGTCCAGCGCGGCGCGACTAGGTTAGGGATCATGCGGATCGCGACGTGGAACGTGAACTCGCTCAAAGCCCGCCAGGAAAAGGTCACCTGGTGGCTGGAGCGCGCGCGGCCCGACGTCCTGCTCATTCAGGAGAGCAAGTTGGCGGATGCCGCGGCGCCGGTGGCCGAGTTTCGCGCGGCGGGCTACGATCTGGCTCACCACGGCGAGGGGCAGTGGAACGG
>JACCRH010000059.1 GCA_013813675.1 Gemmatimonadales bacterium | reverse complement strand
TGAGCAGTTGCCCGGCCCCGATGGTGCGCTTGGCCCCGTTGAAGCGCTGGCCGAAGGCGGTGACCGGTTGGGCCGCCATGCCGAAGGGAATGCCGCCGGCGAAGGAGGCCGCCGCGGTGGCCGGCTCACCCAGGGCGACCAGTTCGGCGCCCTCGTCGGGACCGAGGCTCCGGGTGGGATCGAGCGACTCGCGGCTGTCGCAGCCAGCCAGGGCGAGCACCAGGGTGGCAAGCAAGGGCGCTCGAAAGCGAGCGAACCGGCGGGACCAGATAAAGCTGTGGACCATACGCGAGCTTTTCCTCTCTCCATAACAACTGGCTTGGGAGGGACACATTGATTGCGGCAGGCGAGGGGCCATCGCTCGGCACGGCCGAGCCGGCGGCTCATCGGGATATGAGTCCTGACGCACCGGGACCAGGCAGTAGTCTGCCTATCCCTATGACTGTGTTTTTGGGGGAGCCGAGGTACGCTGAGACTAGGGAACTAGTCGTCCAGGGCGCAAAGGAATGATCATCGGGGTGATGTCATCTCGTTGTCTTGAGCTAGCGCCGCGACAAGGATGGTGACCGCCGTCACATTTGTCAAGGGTGAATCGGGCGGAACCTGCCTGGTGCAGCGGGTTGCGTTTCCGTGCCACTACCGATCAATCTCGCGGCCCGCGACATTCACCTGCCGCCGTGGGGCGCCCTCCCCCGACATGAGGCCACGGCGGGTCGGAAAATCGGTATGGAGAATCCCATATGACGTCTGAAGAGGCATTCCCCTCCGGCAGTGACGGGCGGCGCAGACTGAGTCCCGGTCTGATGATCGTCGGCCTGACGGCGCTCGCCTTGGCGCTCCGATTCTGGCGGCTGGGTGATTGGAACTTCGAAGCGACCGAGATCTTCACGCTCCGCGACTCCCTCAATCCCCGGTGGGGCAACCCACGCCCTTTGGGCTACCTGTTCAATCACTACCTGGTGGGCACGGTCCGGCCACTGGATGAGCTCGGCCTCAGGCTGCTCCCCGCCCTCTTCGGTGCTCTGACCGTACCCGCCCTGTACCTGGTGAGCCGGCGGCTCATCGGCACCCGGGCGGCGCTCTTCGGGGCCTTGCTCCTGAGCGTGAGCGGGCAACACGTGTTTTACTCGCAGTTCGCCCGCTACTGGTCCCTCGTGTTCCTGTTCTCCGCCATCTCCCCGTTTGCGCTGTACCTCGGCGTGCGGAACGGCGATCGTCGAGCACTGATTGTCGGGCTGGTCACGGCGCTGCTCGCGGTGCTGGCCCATCCGGTCTCCATTCTCCTGGTCGGCGGGCCGGCGATCTGGATGGCCCTCACCTATCTGCGTCCGCGCCGCCTCAGGGAAGCGCTGCGCGACAAGCGTTTCGTCTGGGGGGCCGCGCTCGCCGTCGTTGTCGGGGCGGTGGTCGCCACCCGGATGCTGCCCTTCTTCCAGGACTGGATCTCCATGCACGACAAGAACCCCGGCATGGGCCAGTTCCTTCTTGGTCCCAAGAAGGGGCACGGGGTCAAGCAGTTAGTCCTGTTGGCGGCGTACTTCGAAAGCCTCACCTGGCCGGTGGTTCTGGGAGGCGCGGTCGGCGTCTACCTGCTGTGGCGGGAACGCGACCGAACCTTGGGGCTGTTCCTGGGCAGCCTGGCGGTTTTTCCTCTGGTCTTCATCGCCCTGGTGTCGGTCCGCACGCCCGTCTCCACCTTTTACCTGCTGCCCACCGCGCCGGTATTCTTCCTGGGTGCGGGGGTGTTCCTCGACCGGCTGTTTCAGATCGAGTGGACCCCGCGCCCCCGGTGGCTGGTCCCGTCCACCATTCTCGTCCTGTTCATCATCGCCGGCGCGCCGACGCTCGCGTCCCAGTATCGCAATGGGCGGCGCTTCGATTTCAGAGGGGTGGCACGCTGGCTCGAGCCACGCCTGTCTCAAGGAGACATCGTGTACTCGGATCAGCCTATGGTGCTGGACCACTATCTGGAGGGCCCCCAGGTGCAGAAGATCCGGAGGGAGCCCGCGCCGCTTCAGGAGGCCATGACCGAGCTGCGGCAGTCGGGCGGCAAGGCACTGTGGATCGTGGCCCCGGCTCCCGCTCATGCGCTGCGCACTAATCTGAAAGCTGGGGGTCTGGCTGACTGGATCTACGGCACCTGTCAGATGCGCAACACGGTGGGCACCGGCCGGCTGGACTTCAGGCAGCAATACCTTCAGGTGTACCGCTGTCCGGCGGCCGCTCCGGGCGATTCCGGCGCGGCGTCAGCCGGGCGGTAGCTGAGGGGCCAGGGCCAGCCCTTTGCGGGCCAGCACCTCCCGGTAGAGGCTCTCCCAGCGTTCAGCCACTCGGCCCAGGTCGTAGTGACTACGGATATGCTCCAGTCCCTGCTGCCCCATAGCGCGGCGCTCGGGCTGGGACATCCGGCCCAGGCGCAACATCGCGGATCCCAACGCCTGATCATCGGAAGGCGGCACCAGAAACCCACTGATCCCCTCTCTGACGACTTCGTGGTTCCCCCCTACCCTAGTGGCGACGATGGGAAGCGCCGCGGCGGCGGCCTCGAGCAGCACCATCGGCATCCCCTCCCACGCGGACGACATCACATACCCATCCGCCGCGCTCATCACTTCGGCCACGTCGCCCCGCACGCCGAGAAATCGTACGCCAGCGTCGAGCCCGAGCTCCCGGACCAGGGCTTCCGTCTCCGCCTGGAGCGATCCGCGGCCGACCAGCAGCAGGATAGCCTCCGCATGCTGTGCACGGGCCCTGGCAAAAGCGCGCAGCATGTTGGGATAGTCCTTGGCGATCTCGAAGCGGCCGACCGCCAGCCACACGAACTCGCCAGCGAGGCCCAGGGATCGCCGCACCGATTGGCCCGCATCGGGCGATACGTTCCGGAACCGGCTGGTGTCCACTCCATTGGGCACCACACGGAGGATCTCCTTCGGAACGATGCCCTCCGTGACGAAGCGGTCATACGCCGCCTGGCTGACGATCGTCATGTGGTCCACCAGCCCGTTGGTGTGCCGGTACGCTGCCATTCGGATCCTGCCGCCCTCGTAAACGTTGTGAATGGTCGAGACCAAGGCGGGGACCGGCGCCACGAGCCGGAGAGCTCGGGCCATCAGATTGGCGTGGACCATGTGGCTGTGCACCACATCGGGCCGCCAGGCCCGCACCCGGCGGACCAGGCGGGCCAGGCCCCTCGGGTCGGGGAAGCCGCGGCGCATTTCCAAGGATTCGGTGGGGATACCCGCGCTCCGCGCCTCGATTCCCATGGGGCCGAGCGGCGTGAGCGACACGATGAGCACCTCGTGGCCCCGGGACTGGAGCTCTCTGGCCGCGGAGAGCAGCTGGCTGTCTGCGCCTCCCATGCCCATGCTGGTGGACAGGAAGAGGATCCTCATACGTCACGCTCCCGCGATCCCACCATGCCGCGCCGCACGATGCGCTTGAGGCCGGGCGGGATGTACGCATAGGCGTGCCGGCCCACGGAATACAAGTACATCCAGCGCGGCAGGCCGAGCTCACGAACGACCTGCGCCTGCACCCGAGCCAGGTCACGCTGCCGCTCGACATACTTCAGCGTCTGGTGAAACCAGCTGGACTCGTGGACATAGTGTTCGCCCACCACCTCGGGGACGTTGGCGAACTTCCATCCCAGCTTAGCCACCCGCAGGTAGAACCGAAGGTCGATCAGGTTGTTGACCAGGGGATAGCCACCCGCCTCGGTCCAGGCCTGCCGGCGGAAGGTCGCCACCGTGTGGGCGATGGGGACGTACCGCGCCATGGCGGCGATGATCGCCCCATGCTCGGTGGGGGGCATGCGGACATAGCGCTCACCCCGACGGTCGTCCACCAGCACGTAGTAGCCCCCGACCATGCCGACGTCACGGTGGGCGTCGAGAAACGCCACCTGATGGCGCAAGCGGTCAGGGTAACTGCGGTCGTCGAAGTCCTGGCGGGCGATGTATTCGCCTTGGGCCTGCGCGACACCGTAGTTGTAGGCCGCGGCGGCCCCCAGACGCCCGGGCGTGAAGACCCGGATGCGGCGGTCGCGGGCGGCGCATTGGTGAAGGAGCTCGCGGCTCTGATCGGTCGAGCCGTCGTCCACCACGATGAACTCGAAATTCTCGTACGTCTGCTCGAGGATTCCGGGGATCGCCCGGTCGAAATACGACTGCCCGTTATACACCGTACTGACCACGCTCACGCCGGGCGTCATGCCGAAGCTGGCCCCGCGCGACGCTGAGCGGGCACGGTCGGGCGATCGGCCGGGCGCGTGACCTTCGGCCGACCTCGGAGAGTGGGCGCACGTGCCGGGGATGGCTGGCGCGGCACCAGACCGCCAGACGCACCGACCGCCGCCAGTCCGGTGACCGTCGAGAGAACGACCCATGCCGCGCGGCGATCCTCCCAGGTCAGCGGGAGCATCGCCATCAAGAGTGTGGCCAGCAGGACCAGGGCAAATCGTCGCTCCAGATGGCGGAGCCGGTAGGCCGACAGGAGCACTGCCGCGAGCATCGCCAGGTAGATCAGTAACCCGATCGCTCCCTGCTCGACCATCACCGAAATGAAGGAGTTGTGCGCCACTTGGACATTTTCGCCCAGCATCGGCGTGATCGCTACCCGGAACCCGCCGGTGCCGTAACCCACCAGCGGCCGCTGGGTGAAGGCCTCCAGTCCGGCCCGCCACAATCTTCCGCGCCCTCCCAGCCCCCCCTCCAATTCCGTCCCGGTGCTGGCGAACCGCTGGACCAGCCTGTCCGGCGTATAGGCCACGGCCAGGATCCCGGCCAGGGCCAGCATGGAGATGGCTGCGGCGAGCCGTCCGGGAGAGAGCCGGGTCATCGACAGCGGGACGATCAGAAGCGCCACCGTGGTCGCCAGCAGTCCCCCGCGGGACCCGGTGAGGCCGACCGCGACCACCGCGGCCGGCAGGTAGGCACGGCAGGCCCACCGCAGGAGTGGGCGGTGGTAAACGGTGCCGAGGTACCAGGCCATCGGAATGCCCAGCGCGAGGACCATCGCCAGATCGTTCGGGTCCGCTCCTCCGGCGGCGAAACGCCGTAACGCCCCCGCTTCGCGACGGTACAACAGGAGCGTGTTCAGGACCGCCACGTAGGCGCCGAAGACATAGGCGGTGAGCAGCCCGCGCACCCGGTTGGCCGAGGGAGCGAGCTCCCAGATCATCCAGGCCACCAGCAGGAGCTGCGGCCAGGTCCAGTACTTGTTGGGCAGCTTGGCCCCGCCCACGATCAGCAGCACCACGCCGGCCCAGAGAACGAAGAGCAGCGCCATGAGCTGGAAGGGGTGCACCCGCCGGAATCGGCCCGACAACACCGCCGTCATCACGGCGAGGCCCAACGCGAGGGCCCCGGTGACCTTGGGCATGACCGACATACCCGGCAACACGAGCATCCGCTCCCA
>JACCRH010000052.1 GCA_013813675.1 Gemmatimonadales bacterium | reverse complement strand
GCGCCGGGATCGAGCCCGCTCAGGTAGCGCCAGACGATCTCGCCCTGGTCGAACATGGCGGTCTCCAGCTCCGCGTAGGTCCGGGTCCGGGCCATGCTTTCACCCAGCGCGTCCAACGCACGACGCTCCAAGCGGTTGCTCCTGATGGCCTCGGCTCCGACCAGCAGCGCCGGGAAAACCATGAGCGAGAAGCCGAGCAAAAGTTTGCGCTGGAAGGTCACGGCTCAAACATAGGCGTCCGCCTGCCTTGACGCTTTTCCACCGGCGGTGCATGTTGGCCACATCCAGCCAGCATACACACCATCCAAAAACATCGCGCACACCTTGTGGAGGTCAGATGCCGTCTAGGACCGTAGGGCGTGTTTACGCGCTTCCGCTTGCCACCGCACTCCTGGCTGTCGTCGCCGCCGGATGTACGGATCGAGATCCTCCCACGGGGCCCCAAGACATCGACGCGACAGCGGCCGCGACCGCGCCCCGCGATCGCTATGTCGTGCTCATGAGGGAGACGAGCGACAGCAGGCTGAGCGCCAACGCCGTCGGCGTACAAGTCGCCCGGCTCCGGGGTAAGATCGAGCGCTCGCACCCTGAGATCGGCGCGATGCAAGTCCGCGATCTGAGCGCCGCCGCCGCCGCTGAACTGGCCAGGCAGCCAGGAGTGGAGGCCGTCGTCAAGGACCGGAGGATCCAGTGGCTCCCGCCGCGGACCGAGCGGATACGGGTCATGAATCAGCTGATTCGCGAGAGCGGCCAGCGCGGCGCGCAGTTCTTTGACCAATACCAGTGGAACATCAAAAAGATCAAGGCGCAGCAGGCGTGGAACGTCACCCCGCAGGGCGAGGGCGTCGCGGTCTGCATCCTCGACACTGGCGTCGACCCGCGGCACATCGACAACGTCGGCAAGCTCAACCTGGACCTCAGCGCTTCGTTCGTCGCCAACGAGCGGGCCGACCGAGACTTCGACTCCCATGGCACGGCGATGGGATCGGTCGTGACCACCAATGGTCTCGGCCTGGCTTCAGTCGCGCCCGACGCCGGGCTCTGCTCGGTCAAAGTACTGGATCGGAATGGCTCCGGTACCTTCGGTGACGTGGCCGCCGGGATCATGTTCGTGGGCGATGCCGGTCGGATCGATGGCGGCGCCAGGGTCGATGTGGCCAACATGAGCCTTGGCGCGCTTCTTCCCGCCAACGACCCGGATATTCAGGCGCTGGCCCGGCTGACCCAGCGGGCAATCGACTATTCCACCCGGCGGGGCGTGCTCTTCGTGGCCAGCGCCGGCAACCAGGCGACGAACCTGAACAATCCCAACATCATTCACCTGCCCTCTGGCCTGAACAACGTCTTGAGCGTAGGCGCCACCGGGCCGATCGGCCAGCGGAACTTCGACAACATCGCGAGCTACTCCAACGTCGGCCGGCAAGAGGTGGACGTGTTCGCGCCGGGCGGGGAATTCGTGTTTGCCAAGAACGTACTCGAGGACCTGATCCTGCTCGCGTGCAGCCCCAGCATTCGGTTCCCGGGCTTCGAGGTCTGCGCCGACCGCAATGTCTACCTGTTCACCGCCGGGACCAGCCCGGCGGCGGCGCACGTCTCCGGTGAGGCGGCGGTGATCGAGTCCGAGCTGCCGGGCGATCAGACGCCGGCCGAGCTGACGGCGTGCATTCTTCGGAGCGCCGACCCGCTGCCCAACCCACAGCTCACGGCCAACGGCCGGATCAACGTGCTGCGGGGCCAGGCCTGCGGCGGGGCCTAGTCGGCCGCGGTGGCGTTCAGTAGGGCAGCCCCGCGGGAAGGCCAGACGTACCCAGCCCGGCCGGACAATGTCCGGCCGGGCTGGTGTCTACCATCGAACCGACTCCGCACTTGCGCGGGCGAGCGTTCTATTGCTTGACCATAGGGAACTTCATAGGTTAGACCAACCTACCCGTGGGAGGCGCGCCGATGTCGGATGCCTTTCTCAGCTCCGACGACTTCGACGAACAAGCCCATCAACTCTACAATGAAGGCCGCTACGATGAAGCCCTGATCATCCTGAAGGAAGGAATCGCGCTCTACCCCCACGCCGTCGAACTCCACATCGGAACGGCCTACGCCCACCTCGCCCGGGAAGAATTCGCCTGGTCGCGGCGGAGCTTTGACCATGCGCTGAGCCTCGACCCGGATCACGAGGACGGACTCGCCGGCGTGGGCGAGACCCTCCTCAAGATGGGCGATCGAGACGGGGCTATGAAAGTCTTCGAGCGCATCCTCCAGCTCGGCTTCCAGGACGACCACGAGCTGATGCTGCAGGTGGGGCGCGCGCTGTTCCGCGAGGGTCTGATCGCGCCGGCGCATCGCTTCTTCGACCTTGCCGCCGCCGCCCATCCCGAGTCGCCCGATGCGGCGGCCTGCCTGGGTTATGCGGCGCACCGTCTGGGGAACGACGCCGGCTCGCTCTACTGGCTCCGCCGGGCGCTGGAGCTGGAGCCAAGCTTCGCCGAAGCGAGGATCTATCTGGCCAACCTGCTCTACGACCGGGGTGAGACCGAAGCCGCGCTGCACCACCTCGAGCGGACTCAGCCGGAGGATCACTTCGACGAGCTGGGCATCTGGCGCCACGTCGAGCTCAAGAAGTCGGTCTATCGGCTGCCCGACGAGGATCCCGAGCTGAAGCCGTGGCTCGCCCGTCTCGCCGAGGTGGCCGGCGACCCGGATCCGATCGACATGCTCCTGGCCGAGGTCGAGGCCTCCCACGCCGACGGGGGCATCCGCGACCCGCACCAGCTCGAGCTCTTCGGCACCCTGCTGAGCGAGCTGCATGCAATGCAGAAGAAGCCGGGCCAGGGCGAGTCCCACCTGGTCGTCACCCTGTCAGGGCAGTCCATCCGGGGCAACTGGGAGGAGATTCTTCTTCAAATGAAGGCGGCGGACCGCGAATGGGCCCACGGCTCGCTGAGCGACTTCATGCTCAGCCTGGCCCGGCGGGGACATGCCGAGACCGGCGTGGTGATTCCGACCACCGACGCGGAGGCCTTCATTCGCGGGAGCGCGCAAGCCGGAGTCCTGCGGATAGTTCAGTGACCCCGAAGCATGAACGGTGAAACAGCGTGAACGGTGAAAAGTGAAAAGTAAAAAGGGGGTCGCGATCGGAGGGGGGGAAGAGGCCCGTTCACCTTTTACCGTTGACTCTTCACGCATTTGGACGAAGGGCGTCACCAAGGAAGTCCTCCCCAACGGCCTCACCCTCCTGATCCAGCCCGACCACTCGGCGCCGGTGGTCGCGGTAGTCACCCACGTCGAGGCGGGATTCTTCGACGAGCCCGACCGCTGGACCGGCATCTCCCACGTGCTGGAGCACATGTTCTTCAAGGGCACGCCGCGGCGCGGCGTGGGGGCCATCGCGCGGGAGACCAAGAGCGCCGGCGGCTACCTCAACGCCAGCACCACCTACGACCACACCAGCTACTTCACCGTCCTCCCCGCCTCGGGTCTCGAGGCCGCGCTCGACATCCAGTCGGACGCGCTCCGCAATTCCCTGATAGACCAGGGCGAGCTGACCCGCGAGCTGCAGGTCATCATCCAGGAGGCCAAGCGGAAGCTCGACTCGCCTTCCTCGGTGGCCTACGAGACCCTGCACGAGGTGATGTTCGACCGCCACCGCATCCGGCGCTGGCGGATCGGCCACGAGGACCAGCTCGCCCGGCTCACCCGCCATGATCTCTGGGCGTACTACCGCTCGCGCTACGTGCCGGAGCGCACCATCGTCGCGATCGTGGGTGCGGTGGACGCGGAGCGGGCGCTGGAGCTGGCTCGAGCGGCGTACGGCGAGTGGCCCCCCTCCGCCGGGGCGGTTGACCGGTCGCCGGAGGAGCCCGAGCGCCGGGAGGTCCGCGCCCGCACCCTCCGCGGCGACGTGAGCCAGGCCGAGCTGGTGCTGGGCTGGCGCGCCGTGCCGCCTTTGCACCCCGATGCGACGGCGCTCGATCTGGCGGCGGCGGTGCTTGGCTCGGGGCGGGGAAGCTGGCTCTACCGCTCGCTCCGCGAGCCGGGCATCGTGACCTGGGCGGCCGCGCACAACTACGCGCCCACCGAGCTGGGCGTCTTCAGCGTGAGCGCGGAGCTTCGGCCGGAGCGGCTGGAGTCGGCGCTGGCCGGGGTGGCGGAAGCCGTGTCCCGGCTGGCGCTGGTGGGCCCTACGGCGGACGAGCTGGATCGTGCCCGTACGTTGGTGCGCGCGCGATGGGCAAGGCGGCTGGAGTCCATGGAGGGGCGAGCGAGCGCACTCGCGGCGGCCGAAGCGCTGGCTGACGTCGGGTTGCTGGATCGGGAATACGCGCTGCTCGCCGAGATCGGACCGGACCAGGTGCGCGAGGCCGGGGCCCGATATCTCGCTCCCGATGCCGTGGCCGGCGTGGCCTATCTGCCCTCGGCCGAGGGTCGCGATCTCACCGCCGACGCCCTGGCTCGCGCCTTCGCCGTGACCCAGCTCCGCCCTGCGACGGACATCGTGGCTCCGCGGCCCCGGCGGCGCCCGGCGGTGCCGGCCCGGTCCAGCCGGGAGCACGGGGTCCGGGTTACTCGCCTGCCAGGGGCCGATCTGCTGGTGTACCGGAAGTCCGGGGTGCCCCTGGTCAATCTCGGGATCTACGTTCCCCGCACGGCGTTCGACCCCCCCGCCAAGGCGGGACTGGGGTCCCTCCTGGTACGGGCCGCGGCGCGGGGTGCCGGCGAGCTGGACGGCGCCGCGCTCGCCTTTGCCTTCGAGCGGCTGGGCGGCACCCTCGCCACCAGCTCCGCCTCCGACTGGCTCGGCTTCGGGGCCTCGGTGCTCTCGGAGAATCTGGCCGAGGCGGCCCTGCTCCTCGACTCCGTGTTCTCCCAGCCCCACTTGAACGACCCCGACGTCGCCGCCGAGCGCGGGCTCATGATGGCGGAGGCCGAGCAGGTGGCCGACGACATGTTCCGCTATCCCTTTCAGCTCGCGTTCTCCGCGGCATTCGGGGAGCGGGGCTACGGACTGCCGGTCGGTGGCCTGCCGGAGACGCTCTCCGCGATCGCCCCGGCGGACGTGCGTGCCTGGCAGGCCACGGCGCTGGTGGGTGTGCGTCCGGTGGTGCTCGCGGTGGGGGACGTGGATCCCGAACGGGCATCGGACGAGCTGGCCGGCGTGTTCGCCGCCCGACCAGCGGTCGCGGTGGCGGAGCTGTCCCAGGCGGTGGAGTGGATCCCCCGGGCGGGCGTCGAGTCGCCGGTGCGGGTAGTGTCACGGGACAAGGCCCAGGCGGCGCTCGCGATGGCATTCCCCGGCCCTTCGCGTCGCGACCCGGACCATGCCGCGGCGCAGGTGTGGGGGGCGGTCGCGAGCGGACTCGGCGGGAGGCTGTTCGAGGCGCTGAGAGACCGGAGGTCGCTGGCCTACACGGTCGTGGCCACCGCGTGGCAGAAGGCGCGGGGTGGCGCCCTGCTCACTTACATCGCCACCTCGCCCGAGCGGGAGGAAGAGGCGCGCGAGGAGATGCTGGCGGAGCTGGAGCGGTTCACCCGGGAGCCGGTGGCCGGGGCCGAGCTGGGGCAGGCGGTAAACTATCTGGCGGGCCAGGCGGAGGTCAGCCGGCAGAGCGGGGCCGCGGTGGCGGGAGAGATTCTGGAGGCCTGGCTGGCCGGCGGCGGCCTGGAGGAGCTGGCCGATCCAGCGGCGCGGTTCCGCGCGGTGGAGGCGGGTGACATTCAGCGGGTCGCGGCGCTCTCGCTGGATCCCACCCGCAAGGCGGAGGGGGTGGTGCGTGGCACCGGCGCCGCCCGGCCGCCGGTGGCGGCGACGGCCGGCTGAGTCAGACCCCGGCGCCGAACCGCCGGGCGATCACCTCCGCGCCCCGCGACGCGTCCGCCGGCTCCCGGGCCACGACGTCTACCAGGCACACCCCTTCCTCGGGCAGCGCGTGGATCACCACGTGCCCGTTGTGGCAGAGCATTCCGATCGAGATCGCGCGAGGCCCCTCGCGTACCACCGGCGGGCCGAGCGCCGTCATTCCCACCGCGCCGGCGGCCGCCACGACCACCGACGACAATCCGGCGACGTCTGAGAGCCGGGCCGAGACGAGATCGGTGAGCTCCAGGATGGACTGGTTGAAGGTGGGGTTCACGGCCG
>JACCRH010000502.1 GCA_013813675.1 Gemmatimonadales bacterium | reverse complement strand
GTGGTGCTGGCCGACGCAGAGGGCGAGGCCGATCCGCTCGCGTCGGGCAAGGTGTTGCCGGTCTACCCGGCCACCGAAGGACTCAGCCACCGCCTGATCCGTTCCTTGATCGAGCGCCATCTCGATTCCCTCATCGCCCTCTCACGTGATCCATTGCCTGAGCCGCTCCGGCGATCGGCCGGGCTCCCCCCGCTGGCGGAGGCACTGCAGGCGGTGCATCGGCCGGCCTCCACCGCGGAGGCGGAGCTGGGCCGGCGCCGCCTCGCCTTCGACGAGCTGCTCGACCTCCAGCTCATGCTGCTGCGGGCCCGGGCCGTCGCCAAGCGCCAGCGGCTGGGGGTCGCCTTCGAGGTCAAACGGACGTTCACCTCCGGGCTCAAGCAGAGCCTGCCCTGGGAGCTCACCGCCGACCAGCAACGTGCCGTTCGAGAGATCACCGGGGACATGACGGCGCCCGACCGGATGCACCGCCTGCTGATGGGCGACGTGGGGACCGGCAAGACCGTCGTCGCCCTCTTCGCCATGCTGCTGGCGGTGGAGAACGACTTCCAGGCGGCGCTGATGGCCCCCACGGAACTGCTGGCGGAGCAGCATGCCGCGACGCTGGCCGGGCTGCTGGCGCCGCTCGACCTGCGTCCAGAGCTGTTGCTCGGCCGCCAGACCGCCGCGGAGAAGGCGGCGATCCGGAGCCGGCTCGCCGCGGGGCAGTCGCGGATCGCGGTGGGCACCCATGCCCTCATGCAGGAGAGCGTGTCGTTTCGGCGGCTGGGCCTGGTGGTGATCGACGAGCAGCACCGCTTCGGCGTCGAACAGCGGGCGGCGCTGATCGGGAAAGGAGCGGCTCCCGACGTGCTGCTGCTCACCGCCACGCCCATTCCCCGCTCGCTCGCGCTGACACTGTATGGAGACCTGGACGTCTCCACCCTCAAGGAGCGGCCCCCGGGCCGGGGCTCGGTGCGGACCGGCCTTCGCGCGGCGAATCAGCGGGAGAAGGTGCTCGAGTTCGTGCGCCAGGAGTGCGGACAGGGGCGCCAGGCGTACGTCGTGCTGCCGGTGATCGAGGAGTCGGAGCGGGCCGACCTGCGGGCCGCGACGACGATGGTGCAGTCGCTCGCGGCGCGCTGGCCGGAGCTCGGCGTCGGCCTGGTCCACGGACGGCTCAAGGCCGAGGAGCGCGACGCGACCATGCGCCGGTTTCGTGCCGGAGAGATCCAGGTACTGGTGGCGACCACCGTGATCGAGGTGGGCATCGACGTGCCCAACGCCACCGTGATGCTCATCGAGCATCCCGAGCGGTTCGGCCTGGCGCAGCTGCATCAACTCCGGGGCAGGGTCGGGCGGGGCGCCGAGGAGAGCTACTGCATCCTGGTGGCGGAGGGGCCTGGCATGGACCGACTGCGGGCCTTCGCGGCGACCCAGGACGGCTTCCGCATCGCGGAGCTGGATCTGGCGGAGCGGGGGATGGGCGATCTCATCGGGGCGCGGCAGTCGGGAGACTTCGAACTGCGACACGCCCGCCTGCCGGTGGACGACGATCTGCTGTCCCGAGCCCACGAGCTGGCCACCCGGCTCATCGCCGCCGACCCGGCCCTGCAGCGGGGCGAGCACCAGCCGCTTCGCGAGCGGGCGGTATCGAGGTACCCCCGGGCGGTGGAGCTGTTCAGGGTGGGGTAGGGGAGGGATGGGCCCCTTCGCTGCCTCAGGGTGACAGCTCTTGCCTGCAGGAGCACGTCATCTAGAAACTGAAGCGCAGTCCTACTCCCGTGGCCTGCCGCAGGGTTCGCACTTCGGGCTCGAAGGGGATGTTGTCGGGCTTGTGGACCTTCCTGGTCATCTCCCACACGAACAGCGCGGCGGCGCTCAGCAGGGCGGTTTCGCCGGCGATCAACCACCGGCGCGCGCTCCGATCGAAGTGCAGCGAGCTCTGATACAGTTGCTCGATCTCGCCATCCGCGTAGCCGCCGTCGGGGCCGAGGATGCAGCGGCTGCGGTCGAGGAAGCAGGTTTCCTCGATCTGGCCGAAGGCGTCGTCGGCCCGGTTGTGGGCCCGAGCCGCGAGCAGGTTCATCCCGATCGCCCCCGCGGCGAGGGCCCACTTCCCGTAGCGCACGAGAGGGCCGCTCTCCTGGGCGTAGGCGGGAGCGGTCAGCGTAGTGGCCAGGGTGAGCAGGATGAGGACGGGGCGGGTCATTGGCGGTACCGGTGGAGGTCGCCATTGCCGCCGATCGCGAGGAGCCCGTCGGCCAAAGCGACCGGACTCAGCTCGACCGGACGCCAGAGCTGCACCCGCCAGACCTCGGTGCCGTCGGGACGGAGCGCACGCAAGATGCCATCGGCGCCGCCCAGCAGGAGCTGGTCGTCCATCACGCTGAGCGGCGCGGTCACCGGCCAGTCCAGCTCCACCACCCGCTCGGGAACCGGCGCGTCTCCCGGCGGGATGCGGTAGAGCGTGCCCCTGCGGCTCGCCGCGTACAGGGTGTCTCCGATCGCCGCGGGCGAGCCCAGGACCGGGGCGTCCACCCGGACGCTCCACCGGGCACGGAGATCGGTGGGGTCGATTGCTACGATCTGCGAGTCGGTGGTTCCCGCCACGAGGCCGCCGCGATAGGCGATCCAGGGCGATACGATGCTGCCGGGGGAGCGCACCCGGTGGGACACCACACCGTCCTTCACCGCCAACCGGTAGATTGAATCAACGGTCGCGACCACCACGGAACCGCCTCCGGTTTCCACCGGAGCGATCCGCGCCATCGCCATGCGGCGCCGCCAGCGGATCGCGCCGTCGAATGGGGCCAGGCCCAGAAGCTCTCCCTGCTGAGTGGAGGCGAGCAAGGTTCCCGAGACCAGCGCCAGCGGTGCGGACACCGGCCCGGTGTTGCTGCGCCAGATTCGCCGGCCGGTCTGCCGGTCCAGAGCGTATACCCGGCCCTGCGGCCGGGAGCTGGCAGCGTAGACCGTATCGCCCGAGACCAGCACGCCGCCGGCCACGAGCCCGGGCATCCGGCTGGCCCAGACCACCGAGCCGGTAGCGAGATCCACGGCGTAGACCTTCCGGTCCACTCCGGCCCCGTACATGGTCCCCTCCCGCAGTTCCACCCGGCCGGTCAGCCGCCGGCCGGCCCGCGCCGCCCACACCTGGGTGGGTGCCGCACCCGACGCGGCGCCCTCCTGAACCGGCGCCGCGGGCGGGGGGCGGTAGGCGGTACAGGCCGCGTTGACGCTCCCGAGGAGCAGGACTAGACTCAACGCTCCCCGCGTCAGATTTCCCCCGCACACGGATGAGGCATGTCGGTCGTCCAGATCAGCGAGCTGCGCGCGCATGCCGGCGAGACGGTCACCCTGCGCGGCTGGGTCGTGACCACCCGGTCGAGCGGAAAGATCGCCTTCGTCGTGCTCCGGGACGGCTCGGGAATGGTGCAAGGGGTCCTGTCCAAGAAGGAAGTGCCGGAGGCCCCCTGGGCCGAGTTCGGCGCCCTGACGCAGGAGACCAGCGTCGCGCTGACCGGAGTAGTGCGGGAAGAGCCGCGCTCGCCGGGTGGGTACGAAGTGACGGTGACCGGGCTCGAGGTCATCGGCCGGAGCCACGAATATCCGATCAGCCCCAAAGAACATGGGACGACTTTCCTCCTCGAACATAGACATCTGTGGCTCAGGACCCGCCGGCAGGGCGCCATTGCCCGGGTGCGGCACGAGGTCGAACAGGCGATCCGCGATTACTTCTACCGGGAGGGATTCACCCTGGTGGACACGCCGATCCTCACCGGGGCGATCGGCGAGGAGGCGGGCAACCTGTTCGCCACCGACTATTTCGACCTGGGCAAGGCGTACCTGGCCCAGACCGGCCAGCTCTACGTCGAGGCCGCCGCCGCGGCGCTGGGAAAAGTCTACTGTTTCGGCCCTACTTTTCGAGCCGAAAAGTCGAAGACCCGCCGGCACCTGACCGAGTTCTGGATGGTGGAGCCCGAGGTGGCCTTCAACGATTCCGACGCCAACATGCGGCTGCAGGAATCGTTCGTCAGCTTCATCGTCGCCCGGGCGCTGGACCGCCGCAAGGAGGAGCTGAAGGAACTGGAGCGGGACACCACGCCGCTGGAACGGGTGACAGCCCCATTTCCCAGGATCTCCTACAGCGACGCCGTGACCAGGCTGAACCAGCTGGGCTCCGACATCGCCTGGGGCTCCGACCTCGGCGGAGACGACGAGACCCTGCTCGCAAAGGAGTACGACCGGCCGGTCTTCGTCTACAACTATCCCAAGCAGGTGAAGGCCTTCTACATGAAGGAAAACCCCGACGACCCCCGGACGGTACTCAACAACGATTGCCTGGCGCCCGAGGGGTACGGCGAGATCATCGGGGGGTCACAGCGGGAGGACGACTACGACCGGCTGCTCGCGCGTATCAACGGCCAGGGCCTCGATGCCGAAGCCTATCGCTGGTACCTCGATCTGCGGCGGTATGGGACGTTCGTGCACTCGGGGTTCGGGCTGGGACTGGAGCGGACGGTGGCGTGGATCTGTGGCCTCCCGCACATCCGGGAAGCGATCGCTTTTCCCCGGCAGATCCATCGGCTGTACCCGTAGAGTGTCATCCTGAGCGAAGCAAAGGAGGCAGAGCGGCGTCTTGTCTCCTTCGCTTCGCTCAGGATGACAGGGACCTTCCCGCCGCTTCCTTCACCTTGACTTCGTCCCACAACCGGTCCAGCACTTCCAGCCCGGCCGAGTCCAGGTCGATCCCCCGTTCCGCGCAGAGCACCTCGATCGATTCGAACCGCCGGCGGAACATCCGGTTGGCACCATCGAGTGCCGGCCCCGGCTGTACGCCGGCCTTCCGGGCCAGGTTGACGACCGCGAAGAGCAGGTCGCCGATCTCGTCTTTGAGCCGGTCGCTGGGGGCGGGGGCGGGGGTGTTGGGATCGTCTCCCATGCCCCTCGAGCCGGTTCCGGGGCGCTCTTCCAGCTCCCGCTCCACCTCGGCCAGTTCCTCCCGCACTTTACGCAGCGGGCCCTCCACGTCGGGCCAGTCGAAGCCGACCGAGGCGGCGCGCTCCTGGAGCCGATAGGCCTTGAGCAACGGCGGCAAGGTGGGGACTATCCCCGCTAGCGTCCGGCCCCGCCGCTCGCGGCGCTTGATCCGCTCCCACGGCTCGGCTTGGCCCAGGTCGAAGAGATGGGGATGGCGCCGGCGCATCTTCCCCTCAAGGACATCCGCCACCTCGTCGGCGGTAAACTCTTTCAGCTCCTCCGCGATCACCAGCTGGAAGGCCAGATGCAGCAGGAGGTCGCTCACCTCGCCTCGGATCGCGGCGGGATCGCCCTCGCCCAGCGCGTAGTCCAGTTCCAGCACCTCCTCCACCAGGTAGGGTCTCAGCGTCCCCCGCGTCTGAGCCCGGTCCCAGGGGCATCGGCGTCGGAGGTCTCGTACTGTCTCCAGAGCACGCCCAAGCGGTGATTTGTCTTGCATGTATCCCCCACGCCCGATAAGATACCCGCCGGTTTCGCCATGACCTCTCCCCCCGATACCGCCCGGGCCTGGGTCGACGTCGACCTCGCTGCCCTGGTGGCCAATGCGCGTACGCTTTCGAAGGCGTGCGGAACCCGGCTGCTGCCGATGCTCAAAGCTAACGGCTACGGATTGGGAGCGGTCCCGGTCGCGCGGGCGCTGGATGCGTTGGACCCGTGGGGCTTCGGCGTGGCGACCGTGGAAGAAGGAATCGCGCTGCGCCGCTCCGGCGTGAGCCGCCCCATTCTGGTAGTCAGTCCCCTGTCCGCTCCGTCGGTGGATCCGGTGGTGGAGCACGGGTTTCGTCCCACCATCGCCGACCCGGCGATGCTCCACCGGTGGATTGCGCGTTCACCCGCGCCGTTCCATCTCGAGATCGACACCGGGATGGCGAGATCGGGTGTTCGTTGGGACGATGACGCGGCGCTTCGCGAGGCCGCCGCCGCGCTCGCCTCGGCAACCGGCTGGGAAGGGGTCTTCACGCACTTTCATTCCGCGGACACCGACCCGGCTTCGGTGGCCACTCAGTGGCGGCGCTTCGAGGCGGTGCTTTCCGGACTGCCGCGCCGCCCCGGGCTGGTCCACGCCGCCAACAGCGCCGCGGCGCTGTGCGGCCGAGCCTACGCGGCGGACCTCGTGCGGCCGGGAATTTTTCTCTACGGCGGGGGCGCCGGGCCCGCCGCTCCATCACCGGCCCCGGTCGCGGCCCTCCGGGCGCGGGTGCTTGCGGTCCGGAGTGTTCCCGCCGGCGACAGCGTCAGCTACGGCGCGGCGTGGCGAGCGCCCCGCCGTACGACTGTGGCCACCTTGGGCGTCGGCTATGCCGACGGGCTGCCGCGCGCCACGCCGCGGAGTGGCGACGGCGTACCCCGCCACATCGAGCTGCGCGGTCGCGCGGTGCCGCTGGTGGGGAGGGTGACAATGGACATGTCGATGGTGGCCGTGGACGATGGGCAGGTCTCGGTGGGCGACGTGGCCACCGTGTTTGGCGGGATCGTCTCCCTGGACGACCAGGCGCGGGCGGCGGGAACCATCTCCTACGAAATGCTGACGGCCCTCGGGAGCCGGGTGCCACGACACTACCGATGAGCCGGCGTGCCGCCATCATAGTGCTCGACGGCCTGGGCGTCGGCGCAGCTCACGACAGCGACGCCTATGGCGACACCGGCAGCGACACGTTGGGCAACGTGGCGCGCCAGGCCGGCGGCCTCCGGCTGCCGCGGCTGGCCGCGCTGGGCCTGGGTCACTGCGCGCCGATCGCAGGGGTGCCCCCCGTCTCGGCGCCCACCGCGGCCCACGGAAGCTGCGAGCCGATGAGCCCGGGCAAGGACAGCACCACCGGGCACTGGGAGATCTGCGGTCTCTCGCTGGCGCAGCCATTCCCGACATATCCCGCAGGTTTCCCCGAGGCGGTCATCGCCGAGTTCTCGCGGCTGACCGGCCGCGGGGTGCTGGGAAATCTTCCGGCGTCGGGCACCGGAGTGCTCGACCGGTACGGCGAGGAGCATCGCCGGACCGGAAAGTGGATCGTCTACACCTCTGCGGATAGCGTTTTCCAGATCGCGGCGCACGAGAGTACGGCACCGCTGGAGGAGCTCTACGCCGCCTGCCGGACCGCCCGCAGTCTACTTCAGGGCGAGCACGGCGTCTCCCGGGTCATCGCGAGGCCCTTCCGGGGCGAGCCGGGCGCCTGGGTGCGCACGGCCCGCCGGAAGGACTACAGCCTTCCGCCGCCGGGGCCGACGCTGTTGGATCGCCTGGCCGAGCGGCACGTGCCGCGGGTCGGGGTGGGCAAGGTGGACGACCTCTTCGCCGGCCGGGGGATCACCAGCATCCACGCCGCCACCAATGGAGAGGCCTACGCATTGATCGAGGGAGCGCTGCTGGCAATGGAGCGAGGGCTGCTGCTCGCCAACGTGATCGAGTTCGACCAGACCTGGGGGCATCGCAACGACGTGCCGGGGTTCGTCAGGGGATTGCAGGAGTTGGACGGCGAGCTGCCCCGGCTGCTGGCCCCGATGCGCCGGGAAGACCTCGTTATCTTTACCGCCGATCACGGCAACGACCCGACTACACCGTCCACCGATCACTCCCGCGAGGTGGTCCCGCTGCTCGTCACCGGGCCGCGGGTGCGGCCGGTCGGGCTCGGGCGGCGTTCCACGATGGCCGACATCGGCCAGACCGTGGCCGATTTCCTCGGGGTCGCCCCGCTCCTGGCGGGCACCTCATTCCTCTCCGAGGTCTGGATTGACTGATCCACTGGTGGACGCGGCGCGGGCGGCTCAGGCGCGCGCCTACGCCCCCTACTCCAACTTCCGGGTCGGGGCCGCCCTCGAGAGCGAGGGCGGCGACGTCTACGTGGGGTGCAACGTGGAGAACGCCTCCTACGGCCTCACCATCTGCGCCGAGCGGGCCGCGGTCTGCGCCGCGATCGCGGCGGGCGCGCAACGGTTCCGCCGGGCGGTGGTGGTGACCGACTCGGAGCCGCCGGCCGCCCCCTGCGGGGCGTGCCGGCAGGTGCTCTCCGAGTTCGGGCGTGACCTTCGCATCGATGCCATCGGCCCGCGGAGCGTCGCCACCTGGACGATGGCCGACCTGCTGCCCGCGGCGTTCGGCCGGGACCACTTGTCGTGACGCGGGCGAGGGAATGGTTCGCCACGCTCGTGATCATCGGCGCGGCGACCACTGGATGCCAGGAGCGACTCACAGCGCCCGGTGGGTGTCCCGAGCTGTGTCCAGGGGGCGAATCGCAGGTGTTCGACACGGTGCTGACGCCTCCGGCGAACTCCGACACCAGCCACGTCGGCTACGTCGAGCGTAACTCGGCTGGTGCTCTCCTGGTGTCGAACGGCCTCGCGGCTTCGGAGGATCGGGCGGTGTATCGCTTCAATGCCCGGCAGGATTCGATCGAGGTGCGCGATACCCTCCGCGCGTACGTTGTGGACTCGGCCCTGATCTCCTTGAACCTGGTCGCGCGCGACACGCTGGTGAACGGGCTCAAGCTGTATCTGTACCGCATCGATCCGGGGGTGGACGCCGACGACACCTTCGAATCGGTCAATCAGCAGCTGGTGCCCGCCGCGATCGTCGACAGCATCTTGGTCCCGGACAGTGTCAATGCGGGGGTGGTTCAGGCCGTGTTTCGCGGTGCCGATGCCGAAAAGGTGGGCCTGCCGCCGTCCACCGGAGGGGTCCTGGCCATCGGCATCTCCATGGCGGCCGATCAGCCGAGCGGAGTGCGGCTGGGTGCATCGGCGGCGGGCACCGGTGCGTCCTTCGTGAGCTTCGTGACGCTCGACGTGCCGGACACCGGATCGATCAGGCGCCAGAGCGTGACCCGCTCGCCGGAGTTCAACGCCTTCGTGACCCAAGCCCCCCTGGTGCCCGATCCCGCGTTCCTCACCATCGGCGGCGAGCCGTCGTCGCGGGCGCTGCTGCGGTTCGATCTTCCCGACGGGATCGAGGACTCGGCCACCATCGTCCGGGCCACTCTCGAACTGGTGCCACAGGGGCCAATGCTTGGCCTCCCCTCGGATCCGCCCCTGCTGCAGGCCAAGGCGCTCCTCGCCGACCTGGGCGCCAAGTCGCCGGTGACGACCGACACCCGATTCATCACCACCGACACCTTGACCATCGGCAGCGCCGATACCGTTCGGCTCGACATGACCCCCATCGTCCAGCTGTGGCAGAGCGCGAGCGAGCGGCCAGAAGCGGTGTTCCTCTCGCTACTTCCCGAGGGCGCCAGCTTCACTCGTCCGGTCTTCGGCTCGACCCGCTCGGGCACGCTGGGGGCGCCCCGACTCCGCATCACCTACCTCAAGCCCTTCCCCTTCGAGAACCCGTAAGTGCGACGCCTCTGGCTCGTCGGAGTACTCGCTCTATGGCCGGCGGTGGTCTGGTCCCAGGCCTCGCAGTTCGGCGTGCGCGGGCTGGGCGTTCCGGGACGCTCTCTGTCCACCCGCGCGGCGGGCTCGTCGGGGGCGTTTGGCATGTTCGACGCCGAGTCGGGGATCAACCCGGCGGCACTGAGCGGCCTCGCGGTCATGACCGCGAATTTCAACGGGACCCAGTCGTTTCGGTCCGCGGAGAACTCGGCGGGGTCGGAGTCGCTGCGGGACTCGCGCTTTCCGCACGTCGCATTCGGCGGCCCGGTCCGGGGCACGCCCCTGGTGGTGGGGATCAGCTACTCGACCTACGCCAATCGCGACTTCAGCGTTGCCACCGTGGACACGATTCTCCTGCGCGACGTGATGGTCCCGGTCTCCGACACCCTGTCGAGCCGCGGCGGACTGAGCGACCTGCGGTTTGCGGGCGCCTACACGCTGCGGCCCCGGAGTGTCGTGGGAGCCGCGTTCCACGTGATCACCGGGTCGAATCGGCTGGAGTCGAGGCGGACCTTCGCCGACGCTCAATACCTCCCGGTCGAGCAGAGCGCCGAGCTCTCGTACGCCGGCGTCGGAGCTTCGCTCGGAGCGGTGCAGCAGTTGGGGTCCGGGCTCTGGGTGGCCGCGATCGCGCGGAGCGACGGGAAGGCGATCGTGGATCGCGACTCGGCCCGGGTCTCTCAGGTGGATCTGCCGTATGCGCTGGGTGTTGGCGTGCGGTGGAAGGCCAGCGCCAAGCTCGATCTCGCGACCCACGGGGTCTTCCACACCTGGTCCGGGGCGAACAGCGACCTGCTCGCTGCCGGAGGGACTGGGGCAGACAACACGTTCGAGGCGGCGATCGGCGCCGAATACATCGGCGATCCTCGGCGGCCCTTTCGCCGGCCGATCCGGGTGGGTGCCCGTTACGGCACGCTCCCCTTTCCGGTGCAGCCAGGGGTGCAGCCCAAGGAGTTCGGCATCTCGATCGGAAGCGGAGTCCGCTTCGCGCAGGATCGGGCCGGTATCGACCTCGCGCTCGAGCAGCTCTGGCGGTCGGCGGGCGACTTCAAAGAGCGCGCCTTTGTGATCTCCATCGGGGTGGGAGTGCGTCCGTGATCCCTGCCAGACGGGTCTACATCGAGACCTACGGCTGCCAGATGAATGTGGCCGACTCCGAGCTGATGTTCGGTCTGCTGGGACGGGAGGGGTACGTCCGGACTGAGCAGCCCGCGGAGGCCGATGTGCTCCTGGTCAACACCTGCGCGGTCCGCGACAACGCCGAGCAGCGGGTCATAGGGCGGGTAGGCGAGCTGCAGCGACACAAGCGCGCCGGCGGAGTGCTCGGCGTGGTCGGCTGCATGGCCCAGCGATTGGGACCCAAGCTGCTGGAGCAGGTACCGCGGGTGGACCTGGTCGTCGGCCCCGACGGCTACCGCAACCTGGCGCAGCTGATCGACATTGCCGCCTCTGGACAGCGGGTGGCGGACACCGAGTTTCGCGCCTGGGAGCACTACGAGGATGTGCCCCCGGTGCGCGAGAAAGGTCCGACTGCCTTCATCACGGTACAGCGCGGCTGCGACTACCGCTGCACCTTCTGCATCGTGCCGCAGACCCGGGGCCCGGAGCGCAGCCGCCGGCTGGCCGACGTGGTGGGCGAGGTGGAGCGGCTGGCAGGGCAAGGCACCAGCGAAGTCACCCTGCTGGGGCAGACGGTCAACTCCTATCACGATGGGGAGCACGATTTCGCCGACCTGCTGAGTGCCGTCGGCCGGGTGAACGGGGTTCGTCGGGTGCGATTCACCAGCCCCTATCCCACCGACTTCACCCCGCGGGTGGTCGAGGCCATGGCCATCACGGACGCGGTGTGCGAGCACGTGCACCTGCCGGTGCAGAGCGGCTCCAATGTCGTGCTCAGGCGGATGCTCCGGCGCTACACCCGGCAGCGGTATCTCGAGGTCGTCGCGGCGCTCCGAGCCGCGATCCCGGGCATCACCTTCTCCACCGACATCATCGTGGGGTTTCCCGGCGAAACCGAGGCCCAGTTTGAGGAGACCCTCAGCCTCGTCGCCGAGGCCGATTTCGATGACGCCTACACTTTCAAGTACTCGCTCCGGGACGGCACGCCGGCCGTGCGGCTCCCGGGCCACGTGGCCGACGAGGTCGGCTCCGAACGGCTGGCGCGTCTCATCGATACCGTGCGGCGAAACGCCAGGCGGAAGAGTCTGGCACGCGTCGGCGAGATGCACGAGGTCCTGGTGGAGCGGCGAGCCAAACGGGGAGAGCTCATGCTGGCGCGGACACGCACCAACCATCTGGTGCTGGTCGATCTCCCGGCACAGACGGTGGGTGAGTATCATCGGGTCAGGCTCACCGGCACTACCGGCTCAACCTTCATCGGCACAGTGGTCACACCGGCCTTGGCGGTCCTCTGATCCACAACCTGGTCGAGCCGCACGTCGTCGCGGCGTACGACGCGATGCGGCCGCATTTTCCCGACTTCTGCGGCTGCGAAGTCTGCCGCGAGGATGCCCTGGTCTACACGCTGAATCGCATCCCGGCCCGATACGTGTCCAGCACCACCGGATCGGCGGTCACCGAGGTCACCCTCGAGAAGGAGCAGAGCCGGGCGGCGATCGAGGTTTCCATGATGGATGGCCTGCGCAAGATCTCGCTGGCGCCGCGTTGCGGCCGCACCAGGCCAGCCAAGCAGTCCTAGTCCCCAAGCCGCGGTGACACCGTGGCCGGCGATTCTCTTTACGGCGGCGTACTGGGCCGGTCTCGCGACCGGCCTTCTGCGTTTTGGGAGCCCCGCCGGAGTGACGGTGCTGGCGGTCGCGCTCGGCGCCTCAGGACGGCCAATGGCTCTCCTGGCCGGTGGGGCAGCAGTTGCCGGCCGGCTGAGTGGCGAGCTGGCGGCAGCCCTCGACCGCCACCAGTGCGCTGCTCGTCTTCCCGCCAGGCAGATCCGGGGGCGGGTGAGGGTGCTGGAACCGGCGGGCGCCGCCGGGGGCCGAATCACGGTCGGCCTCGATGCCGACTGCCGGGGCAGACTGTCCGCGCGCTGGCCGCGGGGTCACGCCGTGCAAGCCGGCGCGCGGGCCGTAATCGTCGCGCGGTGGGTGCCCCGGCCCGCACTCGGCGGGCGGCCGAGCGGAACGCTGATCGTCAGCGAGGCCGCGGTGCTCGAGACCCGGTCCAACCTCTCCGAACGCCTTCACAACTATCTCTTCGCGGCGAGCCATCGGCTCTACGGCACCCGGTCGGGCATGGTCGATGCGCTCATCCTCGGGCGGAGGGGCGGGATCGATCCCGAGCTTCAGGACCGGTTCGCTCGATCGGGCCTGGTCCACCTGCTCTCCATCTCCGGCTTCCATGTCGGGCTGATCACCGCCTGGGTGTTTCTGACCTGCCGGCTGATGCGGATGACCCGGTCTACCGCACTGGCTACCGCCGCCGCCACCAGCGCGGTATACGTAGCCTTTCTCGGATGGCCGGCACCGGCGGCGCGCGCGGCTACGCTCGCCGCCGCGGTGAGTCGCTGCCAGGCGAAGCAGCGTCACGTGCAGCCCAACGCGCTGCTCGCGGGCACCTGCCTCGCAGTGCTGCTGGTGGATCCGTGGGCCGGAATCGATCTCGGGGGCTGGTTGTCGGCGGCGGCGCTTTGGGGCGCCTCGAGATTCACCCGATGGTCGGATGCCGCGTTGGGCACCGGGATCTGGGTGCGTACCGCGGCATCGTCCCTGGGTGCCACCCTCGCCACCGCACCGATTACGGCGGCATTTCTGGGCACCGTGGCGCTCGCCGGGCTGGCGCTCAACTTTGCGGCCATCCCGCTCGCCGCCCTGGCTGTGCCAGGCGTGCTCGCCAGCCTGGTCCTGCTCCCGGTCTGGCCTGGGGCGGCGGAGGCGCTGGCCGCCGGAGCCGGCCTCGGTCTCCATCTCCTCGAGCTCTGCGCGGTCGCCGGCGCGGCGCTTCCGGTGGGGCACCTGATGGTGGAGCCCGGTGCGCCGGGAGCGCTGCTGCCCTGGATCGCCGCGCTGATCTTTACGCTCTGGGTCATGGGAGAGAGGAACACCGCCAGAGAGGCGGGCCGGCGCCTCGCCTGGGGCGCCGGCGCGGGCCTCTGGCTCGGCCTGATGCCAGGAACCTCCCTCGGTTCGCCTGACGGTGGCAGAGGCCTCGCGTTACATTTTCTCGATGTCGGACAGGGAGATGGAGCGGCCCTGCGGACGCCAGGCGGTCGCTGGATCGTGATCGACGCGGGTCCGGCCGGCGGGCGGGACGACGCCGGCCGCAGGGTGGTGGCCCCCTTTCTCCAGCGGCAAGGAGCCCGGGCGCTGGCGGCCGTCATCATCTCCCACCCGCACGCCGATCACATGGGAGGGGTGCCAGCTCTGCTGGCCCGCTTTCCCGTCGGCGTGGTCGTAGAGCCGGGCGGGCCGGTACCGGATCCCGCCTACACCGCACTGCTGGGCGGTCTCGACCGCGATGGTATCGCCTGGCACCCCGCCCGCTCGGGCGAGCGCTTCACGCTCGATGGGGTGGAGTTCACCGTGCTTCATCCGAGTGCCGGCTGGCCGGCCTGGGGCGAAGACGTGAACGAGGACTCGGTCGTCCTGCTAGTCAAGTACGGCGCATTCGAGGCTCTCTTCACCGGCGATGCGGGGTTCGCGGCGGAGGCCGTGCTGCGCGGCAAAATCCGCTCGATAGACCTGCTCAAGGTGGGCCATCATGGGAGCCGGGGCAGTACCGGTGGCGAGCTCCTCGACTCTCTCCGCCCGCTCGCCGCCGTGATCTCCGTTGGACGTAACGACTACGGACATCCGGCGCCGGAAACGCTTGCGCGGTTGGAGGCCCGGCGGGTGGCGCTGCTTCGCACCGACCGGGATGGAACGGTGAGCGTGACCACCGACGGCACGACGATGCGGGTGCGCACGCGTGAGGGAGACCGGGAGTATGAGTATTCAGTAAAGCGGGAACAGTGAACAGTGAACCGTGAAAAGCTTTCTCCTTTCCGGGGGGCCTCGTGCAGACGTCCGTGACCACCATCGAGCGGTTCATCTTCGACCAGGAGCACCGCTATCCCGAGGCGACGGGCGAGCTGTCCAATCTGCTCTACGACATCGCGCTCGCGACCAAGATCATCGCCGCG
>JACCRH010000481.1 GCA_013813675.1 Gemmatimonadales bacterium | reverse complement strand
GATACAGTCCAAGACCGAGCGGGCCAGTCAGCGTCAGCCAGCCGCCTCAGGCGGGCATGTCGCCGCGGACGAGCGGGGCCTTCGAGTCGCCGCGAACGAGCGGGGCCATCGAAGCCATTCCGGATCCCTGGGGCGTCAGGCGGGCGGAGAACCTGCTCACCAGCCTGGAGGGCATCCTGTCGGCGCGGGTGGTGACCACGCCGCTGGGCGAGGTGTGCGAGGTTCACATCCTGGCGCAGGCGGGGCTGCCGCCCAAGCAACTGGTACGGAACATCGAGTCGGCGCTGCTGGCGCAGCTCGGGCTCAAGGTGGACCACCGGAAGATCAGCATCGCGCAGACGGCCGAGGTGCGGCCGATCGAGCTGCTGGAGCGGGACACGGTGCGGGAGCGGACGCTGCAGCGGGCGCTGCTCTTCGAGAACATGTCGGTGGCGCCGGCCAAGCGGCCTCACCGGATCGCGATCACGGTGACGCTCTCGTTTCGGGGGCAGACGGAGACGGCGGAGGAGGAGGCGTCGGACACCCCGCGGAGCCGAGTGGAGGGAGCGGCCAAGGCCTCGGTGGTGGTGGTGGACCGCCTGCTCACGGATTTCTCCATCGCGCTCGAGGGCGCCAAGATCGTGGAAGCGTTCGACCGGGAGTTCGCGTTCGTGGCGGTACAGGGGCTGGGAGGGCGGGAAACCTCGCTTCTCACCGGCTCGGCGGAGATCAGGGAGAGCGCGGAGCGGGCGGCGGTGTTCGCGGTGCTGGATGCAACCAACCGGTGGACCGAGGCCCGCCGCCCGGGGTAGCCATCGGAGACGGGTAGGGGAGTGGTCTTACGCATCCGCGTATCTGGACCGATACTGGAAAAGTTAGGGGCGGTTTGTGGGGGAGTCGGCAGGCCAACCCATCACGGAAAGGACACAAGGTTAGGGGATCCCGGTCTCTGCAGTACTGTTGCACGACGAGCACAGCGGAGACTAGCGGACTACTGATAGAGCGGAGCGTCTGGCGGCCGTAGCGAGGCTCGCCACTTCCCGAGTTTATGCTTTCTCATACGGGGGTGACGCTCATGTTGAAGATCAGCTGGCTCGCGACTTTTGCCACGGCTCTTGCTGGTTTGTTTGGTAAGAGCGAAGGACAGACCTGGCAGTAGTCATTAGCAGTTGGGCCGGGATCCACTACCCTGCAGCCTATGTCACGTGAAGCGAGAATCCATCTTCTCGTCGGCGGTGTGGCTAGCGCAGCTTGCCTTGCCGCTGGTGCCGCTTACTCTCTGCGGTCGCCTTTCCCTGGATGGTGGCCGCTCGGCACTTTCCTTTTCGTGGCCACCCTCCTCGAAGGTCTAACTACAACACGGTTAAGAGTTGCTGCTAGAGGGTCGACCTCGTTTGTCATGCACTTGGCGGCAGCGCTGCTTTTCGGTGGGTTTTGGGCGGGTGTTGTGGCGGGGGTTTCGACCTTCCTTGGTGAACTGTCACGAGCAAACTCCTCACTTAAGATCGCGTTCAATGTTTCTCAGCGAATCTTATCGGTATCTTTGGCTGTCTCAGCGTACATCCTCGCGGGCGGAGAGCTTCCCCCCGCGTACCTGAGTGTTGATGGGGCACTTTCCTCAGCTGCAGTGCAGCGAGATCTCGGACTGTTCTTCCTCTTCGCAACTGTCTACTTCCTTGTTAATTCCATCTCTGTAAGCAGTGCCGTGGCGCTGAGCTCGGATCGGGCATTCCGCGAAGTGTGGAACCTTAACACTCGTGGCGTACTAGGGTACGATTTGGGCGCGAGCGCAATCGCGGTGCTGGTGGCATGGCTCTACACGAGATTCGACCACTGGCTAGGCTTCGGTTCGATTGGCCTTATCGGGGTCATCCTTCCGATCATCGCTGTTCGACATATTTATGGGTTGTATCACCAGTTGCAGGATAGCGGTCAGGAACTTCTCCAGGTCATGGTGAAGGCAATAGAGGCCCGCGACCCATATACTTCTGGCCATTCTGTTCGTGTAAGTGAGCTTTCTCGAACCATTGCTGTGGAGCTCGGCCTGCCAGCTCGGGAGGTTGAACAAATTGAGACCGCAGCCCTATTGCACGACGTTGGTAAGATCCACGAGGAGTTCGCCCCACTTTTGCGAAAGGAGGGACGGCTCACACCAGAGGAAACTGCTTTGATGCAGACTCACTCCGCTAAGAGTGCGGAACTGGTGGGGATCATCTCGAAGTTTAAAGGTTTCATCCAGGACTCGGTCCGCCATCACCATGAGAGGTGGGATGGTGAAGGTTATCCTGTAGGCCTGAGCGGCAAGAACATCCCTTTGGGGTCGCGGATTATCCTCATTTCCGATACGATCGACGCGATGACTACTGATCGTCCCTACCGGAAGCGCCTCCCTCTAGAAATTGTCATTGCCGAGTTGCAGAAGTGTAAAGGCACCCAATTTGATGCCGACTTGGTCGAGGTAGTTGTCTCTTCGGTCGGTGTCCGCCGTCTCATTGCTGGTCCGAGCGCCGAGTTGGAGCATCGCGAGGTTATGCCGGGCAGATCACGTCGCGTTAGTTGGCCAGCCGGGGCCTTGTGGAAGATCCGCGGCGCCTAAGACTATGGTAGGGCCTCTAGTCGCCTGAGCTGATCTATTGTGGCGGGTGGAAGCTGGAGGAGTATCTCAGCGAGTCTAGCACCCCGCCTCGCCGCTATTTCTGACCGTGTATCGAGCATCAATGAAGAGCACAAAATCTCGCCGTGGTCCAACGCATCGTACTGTTCCACGTCCTCTAGAAGTCTCTCGATACACACGGCTGCTTCTGCAAGGCAGTGCCCGGCGCGGCCCATCTGTCCAACCCATCGCGCGAATGGACCGGCAAACCCAGGTGACAATAGCCTAAAGTCCCCCAGCTGCATGGCTCGATCTGCTGACTCATACGCGCCCACCTTGTTGCCGCTCAACAGCAGTAAGTCCGCCTTCCATAAAGCCCACGCCTGAGCTACCCACAGTGGCAAGGTAATGCATGCTCGTTCGTCCAACTTCTGTATGACTGATGCGGTTTTCTCCCAAGAACCGCGCATGGCGTGTGCAAGGGCTTGACAGTATGCAAGCTGGATTTCAATGAATCCTCCAAACTCCACCCCCCAAGGCTGAGGCGCGCTTGAACTTACTTTCAACTGCTCCTCGTAGAAGCCAAGCCGCCCAAGGCAAACACTCAAATTACCCATGATTGTAGCAATCATGGTGTCGTTGCCCAGTCGAATGGCCATTTTCAAGGCTTGTTGATAGTCACCAACGGCCAGCTCGTAGGATCCCTGGCGTGCTTGCAAGGTGCCTAGGCCGACGAAGAGCTGGACCGCCACAAGGTTCGCAGTACCGCGTCGCTGCAAGTCGCTTGTCATTGAATCCACCTCCCCACGGCTGGCTGAGGTATTGCCCGCCAAATACAGCAATAGGCCTCGGGTCAACGCGAGCTCGCCCTTTGCATCCTCATCAAGTGCATCGGCATTTACGGTATTGATCAGCTCCAGGAGTTGTTGTGCCACTTGCTTGTTCCAGTCGTGCAGAGCAATGTACGCGACGACTCTCGCTGCCCGCACACGAACGCTTTCCGAAGAGCTTTCACAGATAACCGCCAGCAGGTCTGGTATCCGCTCGCGTGCTTCCGCTGAAAAGGCGGCTCCCAGATTCATCCTTGCGGAGGCATCTAGTACCACAGACATGCACAGAGCATCTCGCTGCCCTTCGGTAGGCATAAGAGCGAGTCGGTCGAGAGACTCGCGCCACCGACCCTGCTCCTGCAACGACTCTATCAGAAGCAAATAGGCCTCGGAGCGCTCGATACCTTCCAAGCTGGGAAGGGCGCTCTCTAGTGCTCTCTCAGCTACATGCGGAGCTCCCTGCCGCATTGCTTGCTTTGCTCCACGCATCAGATGTGGAACGGCCTCACTTTGTCGGCCGGCACGAACGCAGTGCCAAGCGACTTCAAGCCCAGAGGCAAGCGGCATTAAAGGGTCGTTGGCGAGCAGGCGATCGGCCACGGCCCCGTGAAGGGCTTTCCTGACCGATGACGGTACAGATGCGTAGACCTGTGCTCGGATCAATTCGTTGATAAACTCCAGGCCTCTCGCGTCGTCTCTGAGTACTCTGAGCTCGGCTAATTGAGCTAGACCGGACATGGTCTGACCAAGGCTTAGGTTCACCAATCCGTACATCCCAAGGTCATTCAAACGACGACCGAGAAGCGATGCGAGCTGCAGTACGTTCCTTGTCACGGGGTCGACAGTCTTCAGGATGCTATTCAGGAGCTGCCGGTATGCGGCAATGTGAGCTGGCCCGCTGCCCAGTTCGGTGGTCATTGCTTCGAGAGCCAGGGAAAGCGCCTTGTCCCCGTGCGTCCGCCAATCCTGGAGTAGGAGTTCAAGGACCATTGGAAACCCACCTGCAGCTTCAACTAACATCCGTCTTACTGAAGGTGTGAGCTCGACACCTCCTGCGGCGGCGAGGCAAGTGATGAGTTCAGAACTACCCTCCTCGCTGAGTGGAAGTAGCTCGAGTTCGCGAATCTCGAGCCTAGAGTTCGCCTCGCGAAGGCGGGCGGCCTGCCCCCCCGGTGCCAATTCCCCAGGTCGTGCGATCAAGATCACCATGATAGGTTGTCCACTAACGCGCCTTACTAGTAGATGCAAGACAGCGAGACTAGCATCGTCCGCGAAGTGAAAATCATCAACAACGAGGACTACAGCTATTTCCTCGGTCAGTGCCTCAAGTAACTGCTGGAATGACTCTGTAAGCTCGATGCGTGCCGTCTCTCCTTGAACTTCTCGCGCCTCCGGTAGCGATGGGAATTTTTGTCTGACTTGAGGCACTGAGCGCGCCAGTCCTGCCAACGCCTCAGGCGGCGTGCCCATTACCTCTGGTCTCGACAACAGACCTGACACAAGGCCTGCCACCGCAGCATAAGGAATGTCTTTCTCAAGGTCGTAGCATTGCACGCGGCTGATCACTGCACCTTCAAGACTGGCAGCGGTGGTGAGGCGATCGACGATAGTCGTTTTTCCTATGCCTGAATCCCCAAGGACCATAATGTGGCCTGGACGATGATTGCGAACGTTTTCCCAAGCCTCGTAGAGAATGCGATACTCTGAAGCGCGGCCGATGAAAGCTCGACCGCGCCGTTGATCAAATGGGGTTGCCGGTATTTCAGAGAGCGGTGTTCTTTCCCAGCCTCGTGCGCGGAGACTCGCAGCCATGCTTTCTAGCTGTTCCGAGGGCGCGGCGTGGAGTTCATGGGCAAGCTTGTCTCGCCAGTCTTCGTAGATTCTAAGAGCGGCCAGCCGATCACCTGCAAAGGTTAATGATTCCATCCTAGCGCGAATCGCGTCCTCACAAAGCTCATCGAGAAGTAGCATCCGGCCAGCCAGATAGTCGATTTGTCTGGTGTCACCATGCCGACGGCAGTTGTCTATTAGGAGTGTGAAGGCACTCATTATCTTGGGAAGTAGCCGGGCCTGTTCCCGATCCTTCCAAAGGGTGAATTCTCCCGAGTCAGCAATTTCAAACCCTTCAAGAAATCCCCCGATCTCGAGTGGTTTCTCAACAGCATTGCCAAGAATTTCTCCGGACAGTAGCCGGTCAAGATCAAGATCAAGCCGTCCCGGCGTCAGACGTACATGGTCTCTGCTTGAGTCAATCCCACCTGGTCCTAATCGCGGTCGTAATATCGAGAGTGCAGTCGCGAGAGAGTGTCGTGCTTCGGGTGTCGGCACGTTTGGCCAAAAAAGTTCAGCCAATCGGTCGCGCCGATGAGGTTGGCGTGCTTCGACTGCGAGATAAACCACGAGCGCGAGGTGTTTCTTCGTGCGGAAGCGGATCGGCTCTCCTAGCGGAGAGAGCAAGGTGGGCTGCCCCAAACAGCGGAGATACGGCCGGGCCTCCATGGAGCCCTCGAGAACAAGATGTCATTGAGATTATGGAGCGCCAACAAGATACCGTCAACCGAAGCCTTGAAACTACCCCAGCGCTGTTGACGATTCGTAATCTGCCCACAGTGGAATACTCTGGAAGACGGTATTTCATTCTCCTGAGACAGTCGGTAGTGTCCGGTTTGGACTTGGTACAAGGGGGTCAGTAGGCCCTAGGTGCGACGCCCCCAGGTGGATGCCATCTTACGGCATCTCTCACCTGGGGGCGAGATGGCCTTTGTGTTGGTCGGTTTCCTGACCGGGATCGTGGGCGGGCTGTTCGGCGTCGGCGGTGGGGAAATCTTCATACCAGCCCTGATCTATCTGTTCGGTTTCTCTCAGCATCAGGCCCAAGGTACGGCCCTCGCCGTCCTCCTACCGCCCATCGGACTCCTGGCCGCGCTCCGCTACTACCATGCGGGCCATGTGGACTTCAAGGTCGCCGGACTGATCGCGCTCGGGTTCTTCTTCGGCGCATCCATTGGGGCGCTGGGAGCCACCAGGATGCCCGCAGACACATTGCGCCGGGTGTTCGGGGTCTTCCTGTTCGCCGTGTCACTGCACATGATCTGGGGCCACCGGAGCTAGACGCTTACCAAAGAAGCCGGGGTAAAGACCACCCCGGCTATGGCCGCTGGCCTGACCGACCGAGTATGGCCGGTAGACGACATCGTGGCCAAAATGGACCCCGAGACTCTGTTACAGTCATAACCGGACACTACCCCCTTCCTCTTCTATGTGACCCACCTCTACCTGGTGTACGCACTCGCGGTCGCCGCCGGCGCCGCCCAGGGTTATCCGGCATCGGCCATGCGCGACGTGTTCCTCCGGTTGCCCGAGGGCTACGGTTTCGGGCTGCCGGTGATCTATCTGGTCTGGCTCGGCGTCGTGGCGCTGCTGTACCCGCTCTGCCGGCGCTACGCCGCGCTCAAGGCGCGGAGCCGGGCGGGGTGGCTCT
>JACCRH010000414.1 GCA_013813675.1 Gemmatimonadales bacterium | reverse complement strand
TTCGTCACCTGGTCGCCGGTGAAGGGCGCGGTCGGGTACAACATCCTGTGGGGGATTCGGGGCGACAAGCTGTACCAGACCTACCAGGTGTTCGCCGACCGCGCGCCGGCGCTGGAGCTGCGGGCGCTCACCGTGGGGCAGGAGTACTACGTGGCGATCGAGGCGTTCGACGAGGTGGGAGTGTCGCCGGTCAGCAGGGCCGTGAGGTTGACACGGTTGTCAGGTTTGTCACCCTGAGCGAAGTCGAAGGGGACATCACCTGGCGTATGTCCCCTTCGCTGTGCTCAGGGTGACAACCCCCAATGCCGCCCAGCGTTATCACCGCATCCGCGGCGGCGCCGCGGCGAGCACCAGCGTATCGCCCACCACACGAAAGCGCCCCTCCAACCCCCCGTCCGAGCTCCCCCTCACGAACACGGTAAAGCCACCCGGCTCCACCACGCGCCGCATCGTCAGATCGTACAGCGAAAGATCCTCCGGTCGCAGCTTCAGCCGAACCTCCCGCACCTCCCCCGGCCCCAGCGCCACCCGGGCGAAGCCCTTGAGCGCCCGTCCCGGCCGGGTGACGCTCGCCGCGTCGTCCCGGAGGTAGAGCTGCACCACCTCGTCGCCCGCGCGGCTCCCGGTGTTCCGCACCGACACCTGCATCACCACGCTGTCGCCCGCGCCGATGCTGTCGGCCGAGAGGCGGAGATCGGAGTAGGCGAAACTGGTGTAGCTCAGTCCGTGCCCGAAGGGCCACTGGGGCGTCCAGGGAACGTCGATGTACTTCGACGTGTATCGCTCGCTGGAGGGCGGGCGGCCGGTGGGCTTCTGACTGTGGTAGATCGGCACCTGCCCCGTCACCCGCGGCATGGTCACCGGCAGCCGGCCGGAAGGGTTGTGGTCGCCGAACAGGACGTCCGCCACGGCGGGCCCGTGCTCCACGCCGAGAAACCAGGCCTCGACGATCGCCGGAACGCTGTCGGCCAGCCAGGGCACGGCGAGCGGGCGTCCGTTCATCAGCACCGCGACGACCGGCTTGGCCGGGTCGGCCGCACGAGCCGCTCGGGTCACCGTCCGGGCCAGCGCCTCCTGCGAGCCGGGCAGCTCGACCGACGCCCGGCTCGCGGCCTCCGCGCTCATGTCCTCCCGCTCGCCCAGCACCAGTACCACCGCGTCCGCCTCCCGCGCCATCCGCTCGGCTTCGGCGAAACCCCGGGTGCTCACCGTGTCCACCGGCGCGCCCCGCGCGTGCAGCACCCGAGTCCCCGGGAGCGCGCGGCGGATGCCCTCCAACAGAGTGATCACGTCTTCCGGCTTCCCCGCTCCAGCCCACGAGCCCAGCGCCGCGCGGGCGTCGTCGGCCAGCGGACCGATCACCGCGATCGAGCGCAGGTCCTTCCGCAGCGGAAGCGTCGGGCCCGCGCCGGGCGCGTCGTTCTTCAGGAGGACGATCGCCTTTCGCGCCAGGTCGCGCGCCGCCGCGCGGTGCTCGGCGGTGAGCGTCACGCGCCGCTCCCGCACCGTGTCGCTACCACGGTAGGGATCGTCGAACAGGCCGAGCGCCTGCTTGGCGCGGAGCACGCGCAACACCGCCGAATCGACCGTGGTGAGAGGAAACCCGCCCGCCTCCACCGCGGGGGCGAGGTCGAAGTAGGTGGTGCTGGACATCTCGATGTCCACGCCGGCGCGGAGCGCCCGCGCCGCCGCCTCCGGCCGGTCGGCGGCCACGCCGTGGCGGAGCAGTTCCTCCACCCCGGTCCAGTCGCTCACCACCAGTCCACGGAAGCCCCACCGCGCACGCAGCACGTCGCTCAGAAGCCACTCGCTGGCATGCGCCGGCGTGCCGCCGATCTCATTGAAGGCCGCCATGATCGAGCCTGCGCCAGCCCGCACCGCCGCCTCGAACGGTGGGAGGTAGACCTCCCACAGACTGCGCTCGGAGACGTCAGCCACGCTGTAGTCCCGTCCCGCCTCCGCCGCACCGTACGCGGCGAAGTGCTTGACCGTCGCCATCATCGCCGTAGGCGAGGTCAGGTCGCGGCCCTGGAATCCGCGCACCCGCGCCGCCGCCATCGCCGAGCCGAGGAAGGGATCCTCGCCGGCGCCTTCGACCACCCGCCCCCAGCGCGCGTCGCGGGCGATATCCACCATCGGCGCGAAGGTCCAGTGGACGCCGTAGGCCGAGGCTTCGACCGCGGCGATGCGCGCCGCCCCCTCCACCGCCGCGGTGTCGAAGCTCGCCGCCTCGGCAAGGGGCACGGGGAAGACGGTGCGCCACCCGTGGATCACGTCGTAGGCGAAGAGCAGGGGGATGTGGAGTCGCGACTCCTCCACCGCGACGTGCTGCATCCGGCGAGTGGCCGCCGCGCCCCAGAAGTTGAGGAAGGAGCCGATCCGCCCTTGTCGGACCTTCTGGTCGCCGCCGCCCGGCGCGCGCGGGCCGGTCTGGGACCAGTCGGCCGGGGCCATGGTGAGCTGGCCCAGCTTCTCCTCCAGCGTCATCAAGGCCAGGAGCGAATCGGGAAGGCGCGACCCGGCGGAGTCTGAGGCGGCAGTTGCCGAAGCCGGGGGCACGTTGGCCGACCGAGGCGCGGCGCAACCGGCGGCCGCGGCGAGGGTCAGGCCGAGCAGAGGGACGCGAAGGGGGAGAGGTATCATATTGTCATCCTGAGCGCAGCGAAGGAGCCATGACTCGGATCATGCCCCCTTCGCTACGCTCAGGGTGACAATATGGGTGAAAGGTCACGGCCACGGTACGGTCCCAGTCGAATGTAAACGACTGAAACCCGCGCCTCTCCCCGACCGTCTCACCCTCACCCTCGACAGGATGCTCCATGCCGGCACCAATCGCCCTCGTGGCTCAGGCACTCCTCGCTCTCACCGCCAGCGCCCCGGCCCAAGGTCCGATCGGATACGCCATCGACCTCACCGACCGGGCCGCCGACCGGTTCAAGGTCACCGCCTGGGTCAGCGGCCTCACGCCCGACAACGCGGTCTACCAGTTCGCCGCGACCGCGCCGGGCACCTACCAGGTGATGGACATCGGCCGCTTCGTGCGAAGCTTCGAGGCCTTCGACGCGGCGGGCAAGGCCGTGCCGGTGGAGCGGGTGTCGGTCAATCAGTGGAAGCTGGGAGACGCCCCCCGGGTACGCACCATCCGCTACACCATCGCCGAGACCTGGGACACCAAGGTGGACCGGCACGAGGTCTACCTCATGTGCGGCACGTCCATGGAGCAGGACCACGTGCTGATCAACCCGCACGCGGTTATCGGCTATCCCACCGGGATGCAGGGCCGGCCGATCCGGCTTCGGATCAAGTATCCGGCGAGCTGGAAGGTGGGAACCGCCCTCCAGCGCGACCGGGGTGGGGCATACCCGGCGAAGGACTACGACCACCTGGTGGATTCTCCGATCCTGCTCGGCCGGCTGAGCCAGGCGCGCACCCGGGTCACCGGCGTGCCGGTGGAGATCTACACCTACTCCAAGACCGACAAGATCCAGTCGGCCCAGCTCCTCGGCGCGATGGACGGGATGCTCCAGGCCGCGGGCCGCTTCCTCGGCAAGCTGCCGGTGGACCGCTACACCTTTCTCTATCACTTCGAGGACCGGCCCGCAGGGGCCTGGGAGCACGCGCTCAGCTCGGAGTACGTGCTTCAGGAGGGCGAGTTCACCGACTCGCTCGGCCGCTCCGTCACCGACATCGCGGCCCACGAGTTCTTCCACATCGTGACTCCGCTCAACATCCACAGCGAGATCATCGAGCACTTCAATTTCGTCACGCCGGTGCCGTCACAGCATCTGTGGCTCTACGAGGGTACCACTGAATGGGCGGCACACGCGATGCAGCTCCGCTCGGGACTCAAGAGCCCCGAGGAGTACCTGCAGAAGATCATCCAGAAGATGAAGATCGATCAGGCCAACTTCGATTCCAGCTACAGCCTTCGCGAGCTGGCGCTCACCTCGTACAGCGACTCGGGACAGGCGCAGTACGCCAACATCTACATGCGCGGCGCGCTGACGGCGGGCCTGCTCGACATCCGGCTGCTGGAGCTGTCGGAGGGAGCGCGCGGCCTGCAGGACCTGATCGCCGACCTGACCCGGAAGTACGGTCAGAGGCGCGCCTTCCCCGAGGCCACTCTGGTGGACACCCTGGTGGC
>JACCRH010000393.1 GCA_013813675.1 Gemmatimonadales bacterium | reverse complement strand
CACGCCCTGCTTCGAGCTGCCGGCCGGTGGCACGCTCACCTTCGAGCCCGGCGGCCAGCTGGAGTACAGCTCTCCAGCCTGTCGCTCGCCCAGCGCGCTGCTGGCGCTGCTCCGTTCGGTCGTGCTCCCGCTCCGTGCCGCTGCGGCCAATGACGGGATCGAGCTTCTGGCGGTGGGCATCGACCCACTCAATCCTGCGGAGCGGGCTCCCCTCCTGCTCCGGACCAAGCGCTACGCCCGGATGGCGGAGTACCTCGGCCGTATCGGGCCGGCCGGCGCGAGGATGATGCGGCAGACGGCGGCCTTTCAGGTGAGCGTCGACCTGGATGACGAGCCGCGGCTCCGCTGGTCGGTGCTGAACGCGGTGGCGCCGTACCTCACGGCGATCTTCGCCAACTCGCCGGTCTACGACCGCTCGGCGACCGGATGCCAAAGCACTCGGGCACAGGTATGGCGGGCGCTCGATCCGGCCCGCACCGGCCTGCCGTGGGACGAGCGGAAACCGGTGGGCGCGTACCTCGACTTTGCCCTCCGCGCGCCAGCGATCCTGCTGCCACAACTCCATGGGGAGCATCGGCCGTTCGGCGAGTGGCTGCTGCACGCCCGGCCTACGATGGAGGAGTGGCACGACCATCTGAGTACGCTCTTTCCCGAGGTCCGGCCGCGGGGTCATCTCGAGCTCCGATCGTGCGACGCCGTGGCGCCGCAATGGTACGCGGCGCCGATCGCGTTGGCCGTGGGCATCACCTACGACCCCTGGGCCCTCCGCACAGCTGCCGACCTGCTCGGCCGGCCGGATCTCGGCCTCCTGGACCGGGCCGGCCGGGTTGGCCTCGGTGATCCCACGATCCGTCGCCAGGCGGTGGATCTGGTGGACATCGCGCTGGCCGGATGCCGCGCGCTGGGTCCCGCGTACTTCCATTCATCCGATCTGGAGCAGGCCCGCGCCTTCTTCGAGCAATACACCCGGCGCGGACGCTCGCCGGCTGATGATCTCATGGGCGCCGAGGTCGCGGCTTAACTCCATGATCGGGCGAGTTTCGGTGTGAATTTTTCTGATTGGACCAATATCCCCCCTGACACCTTGTGAAGGCGATTCGCGTCCACAGCACCGGCGGGCCCCAGACGCTGCGACTGGAAGAGATGCCGGTCCCGGTCCCGGGGACGGGCCAGGTGCTCATTAGAGTCGAGGCGGCCGGCGTCAACTTCATCGATGTCTATCATCGTCAGGGGCTCTATCCCGTTCCGCTTCCATTCACGCCCGGGCGGGAGGCGGCGGGAGTCGTGGAGCGGATCGGCGAGGAGGTCACGACCTGCCGGCCGGGCGACCGGGTCGCCTCGGAAAGTCTGGTCGGTGGCTACGCGGGGTATGCCCTGGCCCCCGCCGACCGTGTCGTGCCACTTCCGGATCGCGTCACCTCGCGAACGGCCGCTGCCACGATGCTCCAGGGCCTCACGGCGCACTACCTCGCCTTTAGCACCTACCCGCTTCGCCCGGGTCACACCTGTCTGGTCCACGCGGCGGCGGGCGGGGTCGGCCTCCTGCTCTGCCAGATGGCGCATCGCCTAGCCGCGCGGGTGATCGGTACGGCGAGCACCGAGGAGAAGGCTCGTCTCGCCCGCGGGGCCGGGGCGGACCACGTCATCCTGTATACCAGGGAGGATTTCGTCGCGGAGACCAAGCGGCTCACCGCCGGCGCAGGAGTGCAGGTAGTCTATGACTCGGTGGGTCGAACGACCTTCCTGAAAGGGCTCGACTGCCTGGCGCCGCTGGGGATGATGGTGCTCTACGGCCAGTCGAGCGGACCGGTCGCGCCGCTGGATCCCCAGCTGCTCAACCAGAAGGGCTCACTCTTCCTGACCCGGCCCACGCTGGCGCACTACGTGCTCACCCGTGCCGAGCTGCTGCGGCGTGCCAAGGAAATCTTCGGGTGGGTCGCCGATGGTTCGCTGTCGGTGCGTATCGGCATGGAGGCCCCGCTCGCCGCCGCGGCCGACGCGCATGTGGAGCTCGAGGCGCGCCGGACCACCGGCAAAGTGCTTCTCATTCCCTGAGACGGCCGCCATGATCGAGAGGGCACTGGTCACCACCCAGTGGCTCGCCGACCGGCTCGGCCAACCGCGGCTGGCTGTGCTGGACGGTTCCATGTATCTCCCTACCAGCGGGCGGGATGCCACCGCCGAGTATGCGGCGGCGCACATCCCTGGCGCGGTCTTTTTCGATCTCGAAGCCTCCAGCGACAACCGCTCGAGCTTGCCGCACATGCTCCCTCCTGCCGCCGATTTTGCCGAGCGGATGAGCTCGCTCGGACTCGATGACGCCGACGACCTGGTAGTCTACGATGGCTCGGGCGCCAACCTGAGCGCGGCACGGGTCTGGTGGATGTTCCGGACGTTTGGCCATGAGCGGGTGGCGGTGCTCGACGGGGGCATTCGGAAGTGGCGGCGCGAAGGTCGTCCGGTCGAAGGTGGGACCGTGACGAGGCGGCGGGGGAGCTTCAGCGCTCGCCGGCAGCCGGGAAGTGCGATACGAAACCTGGAGGCCGTCCGCGAGGCGGCCGTGTCGGGGTCGGAACAGATCGTGGACCTGCGATCGGCCGGACGGTTCACGGCGGCCGCGCCGGAGCCCAGGGCGGGTCTCCGGGGCGGTCACATCCCAGGCAGCCGCAGTCTGCCCTACGACGAGCTGGTAGACGCCGACGGCACGGTTCTACCGGAACCCGCGCTGACCCGCCGAATCACCGGGGCGGGGGTCGATCTCAGCCGCCCTATCATCGCCACCTGCGGCTCAGGGGTCAGCGCCTGCGCCCTCCTCCTCGCCCTTCACCTGCTCGGCCACGACCAGGTGTCCCTCTACGACGGCGCGTGGGCCGAATGGGGCGGGCGCTCCGACACTCCCATCGACAGCGGTCCTGGCCGATCGGGCTGAGGCGCTCCGCGTCTACCGGCTCGGCGGGGCCAGATTCCCGCAGGCTATGGTCGTGCCCATGTTGTTGGCCGAGGCATGCACGTTGACGTAGTACTGCCCCGCCGTCGGCAGGGGAAGTGGAATCTCAGCGGTGGACTCGGCCCGGCCGTTCCCCCCAACCTCGAGTGGCTCGTAGGCATCCGGCGGGCCGAGAATCCCACGATCGGCCCCGCACTGCCCGAGGTGGATGTGCCAGGGATGTTTCCCGCCAGGCACCGCGTTCTCGATCGAGACCGAAGCCCGCGACTCGGTGGAGTCGTCGTCGCTCTGCTCGATCCAGCCGGTCCCCCGGACCTGGCTGGCGCCCGCCAGTTGCGCCGGCGTGGCGAGGGTGGCGTTCCACCGGCTGGCCACGCCCGGGTTCCGGGGATTGATCTCGACCGCGCGCCCGCCGCCGCAGGCGAGGAGGCCGAGCGTGCAGACCACGAGTCCGGCTGTCGAAGCGGGTGCCATGCTGTCCTCCGTCACTGGAGTGATGCCGCGGATATACCAGAGTATATGGGACGGCTCCAGCACTTGGAGCCGTGACCAGGAACACAGGGCGCCAGCTCCGCTAGCCGGTCCGTCCGCAGCGGCGCAGCACCACCCGCGGCGCGGGGTGATCGGGGTAGAGCTCACGCGCGCGCTCGGCATGTGGCAGGGCACGCCCGCATTGCCCATCCGCGCGCCACTCCTGGGCCAGCAGCATGTGGATCCGGTAGCTCGCGGGATCCACCTTGGCCGCCAATTCCAACGCCTCGCGGCTGCCCGCACCGGTGACGGCCATCGCCACCACCTGGGAGAGGCTGCGGATCAGCAGCCCGGCTCCCACCACCGCCAGCAGCAGCGTCAGTCGTCGGCGGGCGAGTGGCGAGAGGGGGACCTCGCGAATCGGTCGAGCCGACGACGCCAGGGCCCCGATCGCCGTCCAGGCGAAGAAGCTGGGCGCGGGGAGGAGCAGCACCACGTCGAACGCACCGACGATCACAATGGCGATCAACGTGGCCACGATGGTGAGGTCGCCTAGGGCGGCGGTGCGGCGGGCGCCGCTTCGCACCCGGGCCCAGGCGCCGAGCGCGACCGAGCCTCCGGCCAGCAGGAGAAACACTGACGCCGGCAGCCCGCGTTCAGCAAGCATCGCCACCCAATCGCTGCTGGGCCAGGGGTTGGTCGGAATGACGTCGTCGGCGTCGAAGGATGGATCCCCCGGGGACATGTACCTGGGATAGTGCAGCGGCCAGTTGCCAGGGCCCACTCCGAAGATGGGGTGATCCAACGCCATTTGGAGCGTGTTGCCGTACTGGATGAGCCGGCCGCGTCCGCTTCCTTCCTTGTAGTTGGTCATGCCGGTGAGCGAGTCGAGGTACGGCGAGTCCGAGCGCCAGTTGAGGCGGTTGGGCAGGACCATCGCGAGCAGCATCCCGCCCACCGCCATCCCACCCAGCACCAGCGCTCGGCGCCGGAACTGTCGCTCGGCCCATCCGCGGCCGACCCACAGGCTTTCGATCGCCAGAAACGCCACACAGGCGGCCGCGCCGAGCCATGCCGCCCGCGACCGCGACAGCACGAGAGCCGCGGCCATCAAGGCCACCCCCGCGGCGCCCAATGCGAAGTGGCGCCGTCGCCGCGCCTGAACCGTCACCAGGAGCAGCACCGGAAGGCCGATGGCGACTTGATGGGCCATGAAGTTCCGGTTTCCAAAGGTTCCGCCGGGCGCCCGGGTCGGGCTCGCGAGGTCGCTGGTGATGAGGCCGTACGCCTGGATCAGGCCGGTGGCGGCCCCGATGACGACCGCGACCGCCAGCGCGGCGATCAATCGGGGACCGTGGCCGGCACGCGCGACGGTCCGCGCCGCCCAGAAGAGGCCCGCACCCGCCAATGAAAGAGCGAGCCCTCGCGTGGCCAGCCAGCCGTTGGCGGCGAGCAGCGAGGATATCAGGGACAGGGCCAGGAACCCGGCGATGAGCGAATCCACCATGAATACGGTGACCGCGCGCGCGGAGTGGACGCAGAAGAGCGCCGCGGCGAGTGCCGTGGCCAGGAGCACCAGCTCCTTCGCGAAGGTGTAGCGGTCGAGCTGAAACAGCGGGTAGGGGAGAGCGGCCAACATCACCAGGATGGCGCCGGCCTGCAGCGCGCGCAGCGCCGACCTGCTTTCCGGCCGGGAGGACTCGGTCCGCACCATCTCTCCTTATAGAGCACGTACCGGATAGAGCACGTACCGGATAGAGCACGTACCGGCCTAGGGGATCCTGACGGTCCCTATGTCATCCTGAGCGAAGCGAAGGAGCCAAGGCCTTGCTCCGGTTCCTTCGCTTCGCTCAGGATGACATGTAGCGGACAAGACTGTCATCGCTCCGGTGATCGGAAGCGGTCCCCATAGCGGAGCGGATTGCCGGTCGACCAGGGCCGGTACCGGTTCGAGAACTCGATGCGGTCGGCCAGGTCCGGATGACTGCCGCGCCACAGCCGGTAGAGCAGGCCGGTGCGTGGCACCGCCAGATTCTCGTCGTGCAGCCGGACGAACGCGCGGGCGGCCGCCTGGTTGTCGCGGGTGATCTCGAGACCGAACCGGTCGGCTTCCCGCTCCTGCCAGCGGGAGAGGGCCAGCGCCACCGGCGTCGTCGCCAGCATCACCACGCCGCCGACCAGCACCAGCAGTGGGAGCGATGCCACGTCGTCCACCCGGTCGAAGCCGAAGCGGCGGTGGAACCGGGCGACCAGCCGGCTGGCCACACGATGCACCGTGTAGAGCGAGAGCGTAGCGAGAAGCGTGACCACAAGTATAACCGTGAGGGTGTGACGGAGAACGAAGTGTCCCATTTCGTGCCCCATCACGAACACCACCTCGTCGTCCCGCAGCCGGTCCACCAGGGTATCCCAGAGCACGATGCGCTTGGTGCCACCGAACCCGGTCACGTAGGCGTTGACCCGACGGGTGTCGTCGCTCTTGCGGACTTCGTAGACCCGGCCGTCGGGAATGCCCGCGCGAGCCGCGAGTTGGTGGATCCGCGCTTCGAGTTCCCGATCGCGCATCGGGCCGTAACGGTCGAAGAGCGGTGCGATCCACACCGGGGCCACGACCATCGCGAGCGCGGTCAGCGGCGCGGTGAGTAGCCCGGTCCAGAGCCACCACCTCCCTGGGCTCGCGCGCAGCAGCCGGTAAGGGATCCACAGGATCAGGGCCGCCAACGCGGCGGTGATGGCGGTCGCTTTGGCCCAGTCGGCGAGCCAGCTCCCCGCCGTCTCGGTCGAAAGACCGTAGGCGTGCTGCCGCACGAAGCCGGCGTACCATCCGAACGGCAGGAAGAGTATCGCCTGGATGAGCACGTAGCCCGCGCCGTAAATCGCGACCGTGAAGAGCCACCGCCCCCGGGCCAGCCGTCGGGCCAGGTCACGCAGCCGGGCAGAGGCGCCGCTGAACAGCAGCGCCGTCGGGACCAGCAGCTCCAAGGCGGCCGCTCCGGCCCAGACCAGGTGGCCGCTTCGGTGGTATTGCACGGCCAGCGGGCTCGGCGTGGGAACGGCCACGCTCGCGGAGCTGTCGAAGGCCTGGGCTGAGACGGGATCGGCTTGCCACATGACGACGCTCTTGCGCGGCGGAGTCGTGAGCGCAGGATTCGAGGCCAACGAGGTTACGGGAGACCGCAATGTACGGACATACGGTCGGCTCGGTGGGCTACCGATTTACCGACCTTCGTACCATGCTGGCGAAAGCTAGCCCGGTTCGCTCGGGCGACGCCCTGGCCGGCCTTGCCGCCGAAAGCGCGGAGGAGCGGGTGGCGGCGCAGATGGCGCTGGCCGACGTGCCGCTCGCCGCCTTCCTGCACCAGGCGGTGGTGCCCTATGAGAGCGACGAGGTCACCCGTCTCATCCTCGATACCCACGATGGGGAGGCGTTCCGTCCGATCGCGGCCCTGACGGTGGGCGGGTTCCGCGAGTGGCTGCTTTCCCGCGAGGCCACCACCGATGCGCTGGTGGCGCTGGCGCCGGGGATTACGCCCGAGATGGCCGCCGCGGTCTCCAAGCTGATGCGGGTGCAGGACCTCGTCGTCGCGGCGCGAAAGTGCCGGGTGATCACCCGGTTCCGAGGCACCATCGGTCTGCCCGGCCGGCTCTCGGTGCGGCTTCAGCCCAATCATCCGACCGACGATCCGCGCGGGATTGGCGCCGCGATCGTGGACGGGCTCCTCTACGGGAGCGGCGATGCGGTGATCGGGATCAATCCCGCCACCGACGACCCCACCGGGGTGGTGCGGCTGCTCGGCATGGTGGACGAGCTGCGCCGCCGCT
>JACCRH010000363.1 GCA_013813675.1 Gemmatimonadales bacterium | reverse complement strand
TGCGCGCTTCGGCTTCCGCGCGCTCCGATCCGGCCAAGGCCTGGCAAAGGGTCACTTTAAGGGCGAGCGGGCTCGTGCCCTCTTCGGCGGACTCGCGGCTCACGCCGCCGTCCCCCTCACCTGGCCGGGCTCAGCGGCCATTGGACTCGTCCTGGCGGCGGCCGGGCACGCCGTGGGCTGGCCGATCGCGGCTGGCGGCAGTCAGGCTCTCGCGAATGCGCTGGCCTCCTACTTCCGCTCGTTGGGAGGTGCGATCGTTACCGGCACGCCAGTAAGATCCTTGACTGACGTTCCGCCGGCCCCAGTTGTCTTGCTCGATCTGACGCCGCGCCAAGTGCTTCAGATCGTCGGAAACGCGCTGCCGCCGGCCTATCGGCGCTCGCTTGATCGCTACCAGTACGGGCCGGGTACCTATAAGCTGGACTGGGCCCTTGCAGCGCCGGTACCATGGAAGGCGCCGGAATGCGCTCTCGCCGCGCCCGTTCATCTCGGCGGCAGCCTCCACGAGATCGCCGCGGCTGAGGCCGCGCCGTGGGAGGGGCGGCAGGCCGAGCGGCCTTTCGTCCTACTCACTCAGCCGAGCCTGTTCGACCCGACACGAGCGCCGAAGGGACAGCACACCGCCTGGGCGTACTGTCACGTTCCCAACGGATCCACCTGCGATATGACGGACCGAATCGAAGCTCAGGTCGAGCGCTTCGCCCCGGGGTTTCGCAACCTGATTCTGGCCCGGAGCAGCATGGGGCCGGCAGATCTGGAGCGCGGTAATGCGAACCTCGTCGGCGGAGACATAGGAGGTGGCGTCGGCGCCTGGATGGCATCGGCCAGCGCCCGGATGTCCTCGAACCGGAGCCGCTGGCCGTACGGCTTGGCGTAGAGCACCTGGAGCGCCGTGATCTCGTCACGATGCTCCCGGACGAATTGCTCGAACCCGTCACCAGCGCCTTGGCCCGCTCGGTCGCGGCCGCCGAGAAGCCGGCTTCCAGCACCTCGTCTTGGCTCACCATGTCGATGGTCTGCTCTTTCGATTTCTTGATCTCGACGATCAGCTGTCGAAGCTGAGGATTCGCCGCGAGCGGCTTGCAGGCCTCCGCGATCATCTCTGAGCTTCTCCCACCCGCCGCTTCCAGCCGGTCGGGATCGATTGCCGCTACCAGCCCGGCCGTGATCGCCTGGAGCGTGTGCCCGTCGGCGGCCCGTTCCACCATCGCCCGCTCCTCCCGGCCGAGCTGGCGGTCGAGCCGGGCCAGCCGTCCCGCCACTGACGAGATCACGTCGGGATCGGTGTTCCCCACCGCCACCGCCTGCAGCAGCTTCTCCAGCGATACCGTCGGCTTTCGCTCCAGCGGGTGGGTGTCGGACATTTCCTGCTCGCACGCGCCGACGCAGTCGACGATCACGAACCGCGTCTTGGACCCGCCGTCGGGGGTCACCGCCTGGAAGTCGGTATCGCCGATCACCCGGACCCCGCGGCCCTTCATCTGCTCGAACAGGTTGCGGCTCTTCACTTGGCGGAGGAACATCACCACCTCGAGTGGCCGGATGTCCGTGCCAGTCGCGATCATGTCCACCGTGACCACGATCCGGGGGTAGTAGGAGTTCCGGAACGACGAGAGCAGGTCCTCCGCCTTGAGCCCGGTGGACTTCCATGAGAGCTGCTCGACCTCCTTGCCGTCCGGCCCGATCACCCGCTCGACGACGCGCGCGGTGCCGGTCTTGTACGTGATCTTCTGGGCGAAGTCGTTCCCCTTGCTGAACTCCTCCCGCACGGTCTGCACGATGTCGTCGGCGTGGCTGTCGTCCTTGGCGTAGATCAAGGTCTTGGGCACGTCCGTCCGGCCGGGAAACATCTCGGGCAGACGGTCGCGGAAGGTCCGGATGACCGTCCGGATCTGGTCCGGCGCCACGACGTCTCGGTCCAGGTCGGCGGCGGCGAAGATCAGGTCGTCGTCCAGCTTCTCCCACCGGCGCGCCCGGGTCTCGCGGTCGCGACAGTCCACCCAGAGGCCGGCTTCCACCGTCGAACCATGCTCGGTAATGCGAGTGCGGATCCGATACACGTCGAAGTCCACGTTCACCCCGTCCGCCACCGCCTGCTCGTGCCCGTACTCCATCACCAGGTTCTGGTTGAAGAAGCCGAAGGTCTGCTTGGCCGGGGTCGCCGTCAGGCCCACCAGGGAGGCGTCGAAGTATTCCAGCACCTGGCGCCAGAGGGTGTAGATCGACCGGTGGCATTCGTCCACGAAGACCACGTCGAAGGTCTCGACCGGAATCGCCGGGTTGTAGGCCACCGGCACGGGCTCCCTGTAGAGCGCCTCCAAACCGCCCACGGAGCTCTCCTCGGCGGCCTCGTCCAACTCCTCCCCCTTGAGCATCGAGTAGAGCCGCTGGATGGTGCAGATGCAGACCTTCGCGACCGGATCGATCCGGTTGGAGGTGAGCCGCTGGACATTGTAGAGCTCGGTGAACTTGCGGCCGTCGTCAGGGGTGACGTACTGCTGGAACTCCTTCTCGGCCTGGCGGCCGAGGTTGCCGCGGTCCACCAGAAAGAGCACCCGATGGGCGCCGGCGTACTTGATCAGCCGGTAGATCGACGAGATCGCGGTGAACGTCTTCCCGCTCCCGGTCGCCATTTGAATCAGCGCGCGGGGCCAGTCCTCGGCCAGCGATTTCTCAAGGTTTCGAATCGCCGTGAGCTGCGCGGGCCACAGGCCCTGGGTCCAGAGCTCCGGCAGTTGCTGGACCCTCAGGCGGAGCCCCGCAGGAGTGTTGTTGAGGCGGTGGCCGGTGGGGAGCCAGACCGACTCGGCGGCGACCCAATCGGCCAGGGTGCCTGGCTGGTGGAAGTGGAAAATCCGACGACTGCGGCACTCCGGATCGAGCCGGTTTGTGAAGCGGCTCTCGACCCCCGTGCTCTGATAGAGGAACGGCAGTGGCTTGATGGGTGCCGGGACGCCGTCTGGCACCGCATCGGAATACTTATTCGCCTGCAGCTCGACCCCGGTGAGCGTCACCCCTTGTCTTTTTGCTTCGATGAGGCCGACCGCTTGGCGATCGATGAAGAGGAGATAATCGGCTGGCCCCCACTTGAGTGGGTATTCCCGCACGGCGACGCCCTGGGCGGCGTACAGATTCATCGCCCGGGAGTCCTGTACCACCCACCCGGCTTCGGTGAGCTGGCGGTCAATTGTTTCGCGGGCGCGGTCTTCGGGTCTGGGTGGCAAAGCGGCTCAGTCCACGTCGTTCACTTGGGACTCCGCACACTGGGGGCACACAAGCGGAGGGAAGGCGACCACCTGACGAGGTGGCGAGGCGTCTACAAGTGATTGTCAGCTATTGATGTGCAGTGAATGGCCAGAGAGGGAATCGAACCCCCGACACGCGGATTTTCAGTCCGCTGCTCTACCAACTGAGCTACCTGGCCTCGGGGCGAAGAATATAATGAGGAAAGGCCGACTCGAAGAGTGCCGGCAACACCTCTCCGGCCAGCCCTGTCACATGGTGGATCCCCACCCCCGAGCGCTGCCCCTCCATCGTGGTATTCACCACCGCCACCGTCGCGCCCTGGGCCGCGGCTAGCCAGGGCAGCGACGCCGCGGGCTCCACCAGGTTCGAGGTTCCCACCGCCAGAAATACGTCGCAGTCGTGCACCGCGGCCCACGCCTGGTTGAGCATCTTCTCAGGTAGAGTCTCCCCGAACCAGACCACCTCCGGCCTCAGATAGGCCCCGCACCCGGCGCACTTCGGCGGCTCGCCGCCGGGGGGACTCTCGACCCACTGCGCCGCCGGAGTGCCTTCCCGCGAGCAGCGCACCCGGGTGATGTCGCCGTGCAGCTCCACCACCGTCCGGCTTCCGGCCCGCCGGTGCAGCCCGTCCACGTTCTGGGTGATGAGGGTGAGACGCGGCACCAGGCTCTCCAGCCGCGCCAGCGCGAGGTGGGCCGCGTTGGGCTCCGCCCGCAGGGCGCCCTCCCGCCGCATCCGGTACCACTCCCAGACCAGCGCGGGATCCCGCTCGAACGCCTCCGGGGTCGCCAGGTCCTCGGGCCGGTGCTTGGCCCAGAGCCCGGTGAGCGCGTCGCGGAACGTCGGCAGCCCGCTCTCCGCGCTCACGCCGGCCCCGGTGAGCACCGCCACGTGGCGAGCGCGGCGGAGGGCTGCGGACACCTGGTCGTCCATGGTGCCCCAATGTAACGGTAGCCCGAGCCTGTAGGCGCCGGCGATGGTCATCCTGAGCGGAGCGAAGGAGCCGAAGCATTGCCTTGGCTCCTTCGCTCCGCTCAGGATGA